>JBASWO010000168.1:0-4418 GCA_049276515.1 Alphaproteobacteria bacterium | reverse complement strand
CTCTCACCACCGCCTGCGGCATAGGCGGAATGAAGAGGAACACTGGCAATAGCCAGGCCTAGAAAAAGAGCAATAAGGAGTGTGAGTCTCTTCATGCTCTTAGAGTAAACCAGGAAGCTTTGATTAGTTATTAATGTCTAAAAAGGGTTATTTAGGGCCTAGCTACGCAGGTTTTTGCCAAGCTTATCAAGCACCGCATTGACAAGCCCAGGCTCCTTAGCACCAAAAAAGGCATGCGCCACATCGACATAATCATTGATGATAACACCCGCTGGAATAGAGCCGTGATGATGGAGCTCATAAGCACCCGCACGCAAAATGGCGCGCAAGAGAATTTCAACGCGGTCTGCTGAAACTTTGGCATCGAATGCGCCTGCAATCATCTCATCAAGCACAGTTGTGTCCTTAGTAACACCCGTGAGAACATCGACGAATAAGTCTTGGTCAACATTGGTGACAGCATCGCCCTCCCCTACATCCTGCAGAAGGACTTCAGGCTGAGCACGAAACTCTTTGATGATGTCTTGGGGTGCACGCTGGGTGAGCGTGACTTGATAAAGGCCTTGCACAGCGGCGAGACGCGCCAAGCGCTTGGCGTTATTTTCGATCGTGTTGCCCATAAAAGGTTACCGCGCAACCCAACGACGCTTGGATGACAAGCGGAAGAGTTGTTTTAGCTCGATCATACGCAGACAGGATTCAGCGGCTGCACCACCGCGATCATAGCTATTTTGATCAGCACGTTTCAAAGCTTGCTCACGCGTATCACAGGTGAGAATGCCGTTACCGACAGCTAACGCATAACGCATGGAAATTTCGAGGAGCGCGCGGGCGCTTTCATGACCAACGATTTCATGGTGATTGGTCTCGCCTTTTAAAACACAACCTAAAGCTACATAACCATCAAAGCGGCGGCGCACCGCATCAAAATCCAACGACTTGACCGCATAGGTAATGGCTGTCGGAATTTCGAGTGCGCCTGGTACATCAACAATTTCGTGAGTGACACCAGCACGATCAAGAATATTCAAAGCGCCCTGACGCAAATGATCAGCAACATCTTCATAGTAAGAGGATTGCACGATCAAAAGATGCGGCTTTTGCTCAAACTGAAAACTAATAGGGGCGCGTTTATCATACATACTAAATTCTCATGCCTTAATGGGTCGCTGATCGATGACGCGTAAACCGTAACCCTCTAAACCTACAATGTTCCGCTGCGAATTGGATAACAAAATCATATCGCGGACACCCAAATCCAGCAAAATCTGCGCTCCAATACCATAATCACGTAGCTGTTTGGAGGTTTCGCCGCTTTCCTGCGCTTCTAAACGCTGCGAAAGACTCGCAGCTTGAGCTTCACGGAGAAGAACAATGACCCCACGACCAGCTTCGGCAATCATGCGCATCGATGATTGCAACTCACCACCATGATTGTGCGAACGATCACCGAGAACATCTTCCAAGACATTGAGGGCATGCATACGAACCAGAGGCGGTGTATCGCCCTGGCTTAAATCGCCCTTCACAAGTGCCACATGTTCGGCATAAGCCGCACGATTGACATAGAGATGCATCTTAAAATCGCCACCATAAGCGCTGCTGAAATCGGTTGTCATACGACGCTCAATGATCGTCTCGGTGCGGCGACGATAAGCAATCAGATCGGCAATCGTGCCAATCTTGAGATTATGATATTGCGCAAAACTAATGAGATCAGGCATCCGCGCCATGGTGCCGTCTTCATTCATAATTTCACAAATGACTGCCGCAGGAATAAGACCTGCCATACGCGCAAGATCTACAGATCCTTCGGTCTGGCCCGCACGCGCTAAAACACCACCATCTCTAGCTACGAGTGGAAACACATGACCTGGCGTTACAATATCTTGTGGGCCGCTATTGGGTGAAATCGCTGTTTGAATTGTGTGCGCACGATCGGCTGCTGAGATACCAGTTGTCACACCTTCGCGCGCTTCAATCGAAACGGTGAAAGCGGTTTGAAAACGTGTGCCATTTTGTTGTGACATGAGCGGCAGGCCTAAGCGCTCAACATGTTTCTTTTCCATGGCAAGACAGATCAGGCCGCGCCCAAACTTCGCCATGAAATTTATGGCTTCAGGCGTTGCGAACTGTGCTGGAATTACGAGGTCGCCTTCATTTTCCCGGTCTTCATCATCCGAGAGAATAAACATGCGACCACGTTGAGCCTCCGCAATGATTTCCTCGGGGCTCGATATGGCGCGCTGATCGCTATGGGCTAAACGTATACTCATGCTGTCCTCATGCGCTCGACATAGCGCGCGATCATATCAATTTCCAGATTAACTTCATCGCCAGCCTTTAAACCCTTAAAAGTGGTCATTTGCTGGGTGTGCGGGATGATATTAACGCTAAAACGCGTCTTATCGACCTCATTCACTGTCAAAGAAATGCCATCCAACGTCACAGAACCTTTGGTTGCAATAAAGCGGCTCAAAGCCTCTGGTGCCTCAAACGTAATCTGCGCGCTGTCACCGCGCAGTTTATTCTCGATCACACGAGCAAGACCATCAACATGGCCCGAGACCATATGACCACCCAACTCATCCCCCATGCGCAAAGCAGGTTCTAAGTTAATAAATGTACCCACCTTCCAATGCACGGCCGTTGTTTTACTCAAGGTCTCCATGGAAACCTGTACATCAAACTGACCAGCAGCCTTATCAATGACGGTAAGACAAATGCCATTACAGGCAACAGATGCACCAAGTGCCATTTTATCAAGCGGCAGTTTTTGAGAGGCGATTGTTACAACCCAATCGCCCTGCTTATCGATCGCTGTGACTTCGCCGATATCTTGAATAAGTCCTGTAAACATTTTGTCTGATTACGCTGTTTCTTTTTTAAGCGTATCGACAAATTCGTTGAAATCGCCAGGCGAACGAAAATCACGATAGACGGATGCGTAACGCACATAAGCAACGTGATCGAGTGTGCGCAATGTTTCCATCACAAACTCACCAACCTTGGTTGTGGTCAATTCATTCTCGCCTAAAGATTCAAGCTGGCGGACCAGCGCGTTCACAACTTGCTCAATACGCTCATCATCAACGGGACGCTTTCTTAAAGCGATCTTCATCGAGCGCACGAGTTTGTCGCGCTCAAAGGGTTCCTTATCGCCATTACTTTTGACGACCGTCAGATCGCGCAACTGAACCCGCTCAAAGGTCGTAAAACGAGCAGCACAGTTCCCGCAAAAACGGCGGCGGCGGATGGCCGCATTATCCTCAGTTGGACGACTGTCCTTAACCTGGGTGTCTTCATGCCCGCAAAAGGGACAGCGCATAGCTTTATTCCATGATTATTGCTGGCTAAATCTAGCAGCACAGGTGGTTATAATTCAATAGGTTGTAGCACTGGCTTAACCTCATCTTTTACATGAGAAATGGACCCCCTAACCCCTTGCCCTTGTTACCCTTGCAGGATGACGGCGAATCCGGCAATGAAGGGGATGACACACGTCTTACGCGACTGGCGTGCATGTGGGGTACCACAGGGAAGCGTAAGAACCTTTAAGTCGCTCGCCTGGGCACCCCGTGTTAATTGATTTAACGAGGAGATTGCCATGACCAATTTCACATATTCTAAAGCCGCACTTGAGCAGCTCAATAAGTCTGATCCTGAAGTTTTCAACTCGCTCATGCACGAAGAAGTGCGTCAATGCGAAGGCATCGAACTTATTCCATCTGAGAATTATTGCTTCCCAGAAGTTTATGCCCTCCTCGGCTCTGTCTTTAATAATAAATATTCTGAAGGTTATCCCGGTCGTCGCTATTACGGCGGACAAGAAAATACCGACACGATTGAAAATCTAGCACGCGAACGCGCGAAGGCTGTCTTCCGCGCTGAACATGCCAACGTTCAACCGCTCTCTGGTTGTGCCATGAATGAAGCTGTAGATTTTGCGCTTCTACAACCTGGCGATAGCGTTCTCGGTATGGATCTCTCACATGGCGGCCATTTGTCACACGGCCATCCGCTGACCAATATGGCAAAGATTTTTAAATACACGCGCTACAAAACAGAAATCCCAAGCGGCGTTATTGATATCGAAAAAGTTCGAGCGATTGCCAAAGAGTGCAAACCCAAGATGATCATCTGCGGTCATTCCTCATATCCAAAAGAATATGATTACGCAGCCTTCCGTAAAATTGCTGATGAAGTCGGCGCTTTCCTCATGGCTGATGTCAGCCATTTGGGCGGTTTGATCGCTGGTGGCGCTTTGAAGAACCCCATGGATTTTGGCTTCGATGTGATGACCACAACCACACATAAATCACTGCGTGGCCCGCGTGGTGGCATCATTCTCTGTAAGAAAGAACATGCAACAAAGATCGATAAGTCGGTATTCCCTGGCATGCAGGGCGGCCCCCACA
>JBASWO010000167.1:0-2513 GCA_049276515.1 Alphaproteobacteria bacterium | reverse complement strand
ATTTTGATCATTCGCCTTGGTGCCTTAGGCGATCTGGTTTTATGTTTCCAAGCTTTTCATGAAATCCGTAGAGCACATCCAAAAGCTGAAATAGCACTTCTCACAATGCCGGCTTTTGCTGATTTTGCGCGCCAAATGCCTTGGTTTGATAAAGTGCTTATTGATGAGCGCCCATCCGGCTGGCAGCCTCATAAATGGATCGAGCTTCTCAACACCGTTAAAGCTTTTAATCCGACACGCGTTTACGATCTGCAGGGTAAGCGCCGTCAAAGCATTCTCTACGCTTTATTAGGTAGCCGCTTTAAAGGTCCTGAATGGTCTGGTGCTGCACCCCTTTGCTCACACCCACGACTTTGGCCACCTCAAGATAATATGCATTATACGGATTTTGTCGCGGCTCAGCTGCAGCGCGCTGGGGTGCCGACGCAATCTGCAGCGGATGTAAGTTGGCTCGATACGTCTTTGGATCATTTTAATCTGCCGCCACGCTTTGCTCTCTTTATTCCTGGTTGTGCGCCGGGACGTGACTACAAACGTTGGCCTGCTCAGCATTATGCTATTTTAGCGCGGCATTTTGAGGGCCACGGCATAGCCTGCCTTGCTGTGGGAACAGCAGCTGATGCCGATGTTATCGCATCGATCCGCGCCATGACACCTTCAGTGATTGATCTGGGTGGGCGTACAAACCTGCCGCAATTGGCCTCTCTTGCTCGCCGCAGTGCTATTACTGTGGGCAATGATACAGGTCCTACGCATCTCGCTGCAGCCGTCGGCGCGCCGGTTTTGGCCCTTATGTCCGATCGTGTGAACGCTGTTTGGGCCGTACCCCGTGGGCCAAATGTACGCTGGTTGCAGGGTAAACCCCTCATGACACTCTCAGTCGACAAAGTTTTGCTTGCGCTCACCGACTTGCTTGATAGAAAGAATTAAGACTTTCTATTAAGGATCAAGAGAATGCGTAACGACCCAACCTTGGAACAAATTGCCGAATTGATGAATGAGCTTGATGCTTATCATCATCGTACGGTTGTGATCAAAATCGGCGGTAACTCGATTGCTGAGGATGATACTTTTCTCAGTAAGATTGCGCGCCAGGTTAAGTTCTTACGCCAGAACGGCGTTCGTGTGATTTTGGTCCATGGTGGCGGCCCTCAAATTGATAACGCTTTGCGTGATAAGAGAATTGAAACGACCAAAGGACCTGATGGCCGTCGTATCACATCACCTAAAGCTATGCGCGTCGTGCAAAAAGTCATGAAGGAAATCAATCTGCAAGTTGTGCAGGCTTTGGTTGAAGAAGGCATCAAGAAAGACAAAATCCTTTCAGCTGCCCGTCATCCGCGTTACTTCGTGCAGGCCGCACCTTTGGATGAAGAAGATGATGGCCTCCATAACCGCAGTGGTAAACCTAAAGCGGTAGCAGAGCATGAAATTGAAAAAGCTCTCAATCAAAGCCGTGTCATTGTCCTGCATTCCGTTGGTTTAGGATCGGATGGCAAAACAGTTTTTAATATCAATGGCGATGATTATGCGATGGCGGTTGCCATTGCTATGGGTGCAAAGCGCTTAATGTTAGTAACGAATGTTGCAGGCGTTATGGATAAACATCGCAAGCGGATTCCTGCGATTGATAAAGATATGGCTGAAGAGTTGATCACAGATGGCACAATCCATGGGGGCATGGTTCCCAAGGTGGAAAGCGCCTTATGGGTGGTCAAGCAAGGTGTCGGTGGTGTGGCCATCATCGATGGTTTTAAGCCATGGGCCATTTTGGCTGAAATGCTCACCCATGAAGGCTTCGGAACGCTTTTCCAAGCAAAGCTTGGCTAATTATTTCCGCTTATCGACAGGCACATAATTGCGCTCGGTTGGGCCTGTATAGAGCTGACGTGGACGGCCAATCTTTTGTTCTTCGCGCAACTGTTCTTGCCAATGTGCAACCCAGCCAGCCGTACGAGCGAGAGCAAAGAGCACCGTAAACATGCTCATAGGTATGCCCATAGCGCGTAAGATAATGCCGGAATAGAAGTCGACATTCGGATAGAGCTTCTTAGCTACGAAATAATCGTCTTGAAGCGCAACACGCTCAAGTTCCATAGCCGTTTCTAAAAGTGGGTCATTCTTGATGCCAAGTTCAGCAAGAACTTCATCGCATGTTTGCTTCATAACCTTGGCGCGTGGGTCGTAGTTCTTGTAAACGCGATGGCCAAAGCCCATCAGACGGAAATTGTCGTTCTTGTCTTTAGCGCGTCTGACGATTTCAGGGATTTTATCTTTGCTGCCGATTTGCATGAGCATTTTGAGCACAGCTTCATTGGCACCACCATGGGCAGGTCCCCAAAGTGATGTAATACCAGCTGCGATACACGCAAACGGGTTAGCACCTGATGAACTTGCAAGACGCACAGTTGATGTCGATGCGTTCTGTTCATGATCAGCGTGAAGGATAAAGATCTTATCCATAGCACGGGCTAGAACCGGATTAATTTTATAAGGCTCTGCTGGAACTGAGA
>JBASWO010000166.1:0-4665 GCA_049276515.1 Alphaproteobacteria bacterium | reverse complement strand
GCTCAGCGTTGTGGAAAACAAGCGAGTGCATTATCGGGTGTTGGTGAAGAAAGCACAGCTCATATGGATGATGAGCGCTTAGCTTGCCAATGTGCGCAAACACAACTGAAAGCATTATCGGTCTTTGCCGGCCGGCCTGAAAACACAGGTCATCTTCACGATATAATGGTGGCAGTTACTGGCTTACCAAAATGTAAAGATTACATAACGCTTGGTGAAGCTGTGACGGCTTTACATGCGCATTATCTAGCAACACCTGAAGTTCGTGCGAATGGCACTGGTGTGCGTGCAAGTGGTGCGCAAGCTACGCCTGCACCTGGCGCATAAAAATCCAGTTTTTGCGTTCGGCGTGTGACGTTGTATAAGATGCAACATGTCATCTAATCTTCCTGTCATTGCCATTGATGGACCGTCAGCTAGCGGCAAGGGCACCATTGCCAAAAAACTAGCCGCACATTTTGGTTTTGCCTTTTTAGATACGGGTCTGCTCTACCGCGCGGTTGGACTTGCTGTCCAACATGCAGGCGGTGATCCCGCTGATCCTTTGCAGGCAGAAAAAGTTGCGCATTCTCTCAATGCGGCTGCCCTCATAGCAGCTGAGCATGATCCGCTTTTACGTAAAGACACGACATCCATTGCTGCATCAAAGGTAGCGGCTCACCCCGGTGTGCGCGCAGCTCTTCTTAAGTTTCAGCAAGATTTTGCAGTGCACCCTCCCGAAGGTAAGGGGGCAGTATTAGACGGAAGAGACATAGGTACTGTAATTGCACCTCATGCTTTGGTTAAAATTTATGTGACTGCCTCAACTGAAGTGCGTGCCGAGCGTAGGTTTAAGGAATTGCAGAGTAGGGGGCAAAATGCTACTTACGAGGCTGTTCTTGCAGATATGAAAGAACGTGATTTGCGAGATACAACACGCTTAGCTGCACCAGCAAAACCGGCCAGCGATGCGGTGACATTAGATACGACGAGTATGACGGCGGATCAGGCTTTTGCTGCCGCTCTAAAAATAGCTGAGAAGATATTAGATAAAAAATAATTTTAGAGGAGAGTAAAATGTCGGCACCAAAACAGGCTCAAAGAAAATATGAACTCACCGATGAAACAAGAGTTGTAGAGGGTCGGACCGTTCGCCGAATCCGTTATCTTACAGATGTGTGTGAAGCCGGCTGCACAAGTTTAAGTGCAAAAAAAGGACAATTGGGTGGCTTTATTGAGAGTGAACGTAATTTGAGTCATCTGGGTCGTTGCGTTGTCTTAGACGATGCAGTTGTTTGTGAGCGCGCCACAGTCATTGGTGATAGTGTTGTAAAAGACAAAGTTATCATCAGTGGTCAAGCTATTATTGCCAGTTCGCGCGTAGAGGACGAAGCTAGAGTAAGCGGTCGTGCTGTGTTGGATCAGTCTTCTGTCTCCGGTATCATAAGTGTTAATGCTGATGTGGTTCTGTCTCATATAGGTTGGGACTATTATTCCAGTGGAAACGGCAATGAGGGCGAAATCCTCACCCGGGCTGCACATAGAGCTCAAAACCGTGAATCTATAGCCCTTTATGGCCGCCATCAGCTTGAAACCCTTGAAGTTGCTTAAGGTTTAGGGGTTGCGATTTGGATGGGGAGGTAGTATTCCCTCCCCACACAAGTCCAGCAGGTGCTGGCGACGGATAGTGAACCTTGTGCATAGGGCCTTGCTTTCAGCCTCTGCTTAAGACGTTATCCGGTTTTTTAAACCGCTCTGCACATCAGAGCAAAAGCGAAAGCAAAGGTAGTTAGGGCTCACGCAGTCCTATCTGCATATATCATGAAAGAGAAATCCAATATGCCACGTACAGCTACGAAACGCGCTGCCCCTGAAGCTGCGCCAAAAAACGCTAAACACGCCGCTAATGCTCCTACCAAGACCGGCGAATTCGCCGCGATGCTCGAAGAAACCTTTGGCAAATCTGGCAGCCTCGAAGGTAAAGTTGTTCACGGTACTATTATCTCCATCGAAAATGATTTTGTATTGATCGATGTTGGTTTGAAATCTGAAGGTCGTATTCCTCTGCGCGAATTCGCGCTCGCTGGTCAGCCTCCTGAATTAAAGGCTGGTGACACAGTTGAAGTGTTCTTGGAACGTATGGAAAACCGTGATGGCGAAGCGATGCTCTCACGCGAAAAAGCCAAGCGCGAAGAAAGCTGGACTGTTCTACAGCAAAGCTTTGATAAAGGTGCTCATGTCACCGGTATTATCTTCGGCCGCGTTAAAGGTGGTTTCACCGTTGATCTCAGCGGTGCTATGGCCTTCTTGCCTGGCTCACAGGTTGATATCCGTCCCGTACGTGACATCACACCATTGATGGGCACACCTCAACCTTTCCAAATCCTGAAAATGGATCGTCAACGTGGCAATATCGTTGTCTCACGTCGTGCGGTCTTGGAAGAAAGCCGTGCAGAAGCTCGTACAGAGCTGGTGGCCAACCTCAAAGAAGGCCAAGTTCTGCAAGGTGTTGTTAAGAACATCACCGATTACGGTGCTTTCGTTGATTTGGGTGGTGTGGACGGTTTGCTCCACGTTACCGATATCGCTTGGAAGCGTATCAATCATCCATCTGAAGTTCTGCAAATTGGCCAACCCGTTACGGTTCAGGTTATCCGCTTCAATGCTGAAACCCAACGTATCAGCCTTGGCATGAAGCAGCTGGAGTCAGATCCATGGGAAGGCGTTGTTGCCAAGTACCCAGCTGGTCTCCGCATGAAGGGCCGCGTCACGAACATCACCGACTACGGTGCGTTCGTTGAATTAGAGCCTGGTATTGAAGGTCTGGTCCACGTCTCAGAAATGTCATGGACCAAGAAGAACGTTCACCCTGGCAAGATTGTTTCAAGCAGCCAAGAAGTGGAAGTTATTGTTCTCGACATCGACATGCAAAAGCGCCGTATCAGCTTGGGTATCAAGCAATGCAGTGACAATCCATGGGAGAAGTTCAAGAACGAACACCAGGTGGGTGAAACATTGTCGGGCGAAATCCGCAATATCACTGAGTTCGGTCTCTTCATTGGTCTTGCCGGTGACATCGATGGCATGGTTCACATGTCCGACATCTCATGGGACAAGGCTGGCGAAGAAGCCATTACAGCCTATCAAAAAGGTCAGACTGTCGAAGTTAAGATCCTCGACATTGATGCAGAAAAAGAACGCATCAGCTTGGGCATTAAGCAATTGACCAAGGATCCGTTTGAAGGCGTATCACTCGGCGTTAAGAAGGGCGATGTTGTCACCTGCACGGTCTCGGCCGTTCAAGAGGGTGGCATCGAGGTTGCTTTGGCTGATGGCCTTACGGGCTTCATCAAGCGTAGCGATCTTGCTCGTGAACGTTCAGAGCAGAAACCAGACCGTTTTGCGGTTGGCGAAAAAGTCGATGCTAAAGTTACCAACATCGACAAAGCTGCTCGCAAGGTGACCTTGTCGATCAAGGCACGCGAAGTGGATGAAGAAAAACAAGCTATGGCCGAGTACGGATCATCCGACTCAGGCGCATCGCTTGGCGACATCCTTGGTGCTGCTATCAAGAAGAAGAAGGAAGAAAAGGAATAATTCCTTATCTTTGTTAAGAATAAAGAGCCGCCGGAACGAGAGTTCCGGCGGTTTTTTTATTGCCTCTCGAGGGCCAGAATCCCCGATTCGCCCCAAAGCCAAAAACCTAAGGCACCCCAATGGGTTAGTTTTGATGCCCGCTTGACTTGCGGGCCCTGCTTTGGCAGTTTGAATGCAGAACAGAGACTCAGTGACCTTCCTTAGGAACGCCCGATGACTAAATCAGACCTCATCCTGCGCCTTGCCGAAAAATATCCGCACCTTCTTCAGCGTGATATTGAACGCATCGTAAACACGGTGTTTGATGAGATTTCTAATGCGCTAGCACGTAGCAATCGCGTTGAATTGCGCGGTTTTGGTGCTTTCTCCGTAAAACGTCGTGAAGCTCGCCAGGGCCGCAACCCACGCACAGGTCAGACTGTGTCTGTTGCTGAAAAGTTTGTACCTTTCTTCAAGACTGGCAAACAGTTGCGTGATCGTTTGAACGGTATCGAAGGCACACCGGACGAATAAGTCCGTTTTTGCCTCAAACCCATCAATCCGCTAGAGTGCGGATATGAGAATTTTCTCCGGCCTCTTTGGACTTATCTTCCTGGCAATTGCTTTGTGCTTTGCCTTGGCCAATCGTCAAAATGCTTTACTGAGTTTATGGCCCTTTGGTGTTGAGCTTGAAGTGCCACTTTATTTACTGACACTCGGAACTTTATTTTTAGGGTTGTTGTTTGGCTCGGTTATCGCGTGGCTCGCCATGCTGCCTTATCGCATGCAAAACCGTCGCCTCAGAAAAGACATTACCGCTTTGCATGTGAAGATTGAAGATTTACAGCAAACGGTAATCGCTCCAAGCGCAAGTCGTGCTAGCGGTGTTAGTAAAAAATCATTTTGGAGATTAGGTGCATGAGTAGTCCCGTTTTCTGCGCAATTGATACAGTGGATGTTGCTAAGGCTGAAAAGCTAGCAGCGCAGGTCAAAGGTCATGTGCATGGATTGAAGCTGGGCTTAGAGTTTTTCCTAGCGAATGGGGTGGGGGGATATCAATCTCTTGCTAAAAGCGGCGTGCCCATTTTTCTCGATGTTAAACTACATGAT
>JBASWO010000165.1:0-9508 GCA_049276515.1 Alphaproteobacteria bacterium | reverse complement strand
CTCTTTCACAACGCCATACGCTACCAGATATTTTGGCGCGTAGCCTGAGTGCGCGAGGTGTGGATCTTGAGGGTGCCGGACAGTTTTTGGAGCCGCGTCTTCGAGATCTACTGCCTGATCCCAGTCTCTTTAAAGATATGGATAAAGCGGCCGCACGTTTAGTAGAGGCCCTCAAGCAAAATGAGAAAATTGCTATTTTTGGTGATTATGACGTCGATGGTGCCACATCATCAGCACTTCTCATTCGTTTTCTAAAGGCGATTGGAGCTGAAGCTAGGCTTTATGTCCCTGATCGCATGCAAGAAGGTTATGGTCCTAATATTGCGGCGATGAAACTGTTGGCAGAAGAGGGAGTAAAACTCGTTCTCTGCGTGGATTGCGGAACCACTGCCCATGAGCCTCTTAAGGTAGCACAAAATTTAGGTCTAGATGTCGTTGTGCTTGATCATCATGCCTCTGAGCCTATGCTTCCTGCAGCTCACGCACTCGTAAATCCTAACCGTCTCGATGAAGATCATAATCAGTATGGTTATCTTGCTGCTGTTGGCGTGACTTATTTATTTGTCGTGGCAGCTAATCGCGCTTTACGAAATGCAGGTTGGTATGGATCTACAAAGACTGAACCTGATTTACTGGCTTGGCTTGATTTGGTTGCTCTCGGAACAGTTTGTGATGTTGTAAAATTAATTGGCCTCAATCGTGCTTTTGTCTCGCAAGGCCTACGTATTATGTCACAAAAGAAGAATATTGGACTTCAAGCTCTTGCTCATGCGGCAAGCTTGAAGGGCAAAATGGATACATATGCTTCAGGTTTTATTTTTGGGCCACGCGTTAATGCAGGCGGGCGTGTTGGGCAATCGGATTTGGGAGCAAGACTGCTTTCAACCGATGATCATTCGGTCGCGCTGCAATTGGCCGAAAAATTGAATGCCTTAAATAATGAACGTCGTGAAATAGAGGCGCGCGTTTTAAAAGAAGCTGAAGCTATTATACCGACCGAAAACCTACCCATGGCTTTTGTGGCGTCTGAGAACTGGCACCCCGGCGTTATTGGTATCGTTGCGGCCCGTCTCAAGGATAAATTTCAACATCCAGCCCTGGTTATCGCCTTAGAAGAGGATGTAGGTAAGGGCTCTGGACGCTCTATAGGAAACATTGATCTCGGCGCCTCAATTATCGCGGCGCGGCAGGCAGGATTATTAATCAATGGTGGCGGCCATAAGATGGCAGCAGGTTTTACAGTTGCTCGGGATAAGCTTGATGCCTTACGTGATTTTCTAGCAGAGCGTATCGGCAAACAAATAGCTGCTGAGCCCTTAAAACCTACGGTTACAGTTGATGGCTTGCTGGCCTCAACATCGCTACAGCCTGAATTTATTCATAAGCTCTCTGCTTTGGGCCCATTTGGCACGGGTAATTCAGAGCCACGCTTTGCACTTGCTGACTGCCGTATTATTCGCGCCGATATTGTTGGAGAAAAACATGTAAGTGTTATTGTGATGCAGGGCGGGGTCAGGCTCCGCGGCATAGCCTTCCGTGCTATGGAAAGTGAATTAGGACAGGCACTCTTAAGTACCAATCAAAACACATGCCATATGGTTGGACATTTACGATTAGATGAATGGCAAGGCGAAGAGCGCGTGCAGCTACATATTACAGATGCTGCCAGTAAGAATTGAATCTAAACAGCCGCTCTAAAATTGCCAGATGACTGTACCGAGACCCCAATGCCTAAATAATCACCATCGGGTGCATCAAGAATTTGGCGGATACGACGGCCAAGATCTGATTTACGGTAGGGTTTGTTTAAGATCGCTATATCTTGATTATGAGGCGTACGTGCGGCCAATGTTTCCATAGGATAGCCCGACGTTAAAAGGACCTTTAATCCAGGCCTATGCCGTTGTGCCTGCTCGGCCAACTCCCAACCACTTAATCCGCCCGGCATAACGACGTCTGAAAAGAGAGCATCAATCGTCGGGTCTTGATTAAGTTTAGCTAGGGCGTCTCTGCCATCTATTGCTGTGAGAACCCGGTAACCAAAGCTTTCTAGACTGCTTACAGCATGGCCGCGTACAAAAGGATCATCTTCAGCAACGAGAATTGTTTCTCTTCCGCGTAGCGCGCTTAGATCTACAGCAGGTTTGGGCACACTTTCAGTTGTCGTAGCAGAAACAGCGGCAGGTAAATAAAGACGAACCGTTGTGCCCAAGCTTGGTTCGCTATAGATAGCCACATGGCCATTGGATTGCTTCATAAATCCATAGACCATACTGAGGCCAAGTCCACTTCCTTTGCCAATTTCTTTCGTAGTGAAGAAGGGCTCAAAAACTCTTTGACGCACTTCGGGTGTCATGCCTTCGCCATCATCCGTCACGGCAATGACGATGTAATCACCAGGACGCACTTCGGGTTGCTCTAGCTGATAATTTTTATCTAAGGATGCGTTATTTATAGTGATGTGAAGATTGCCACCAAAGGGCATAGCATCGCGTGCATTAAGAGCTAAGTTGAGAATAGCTGTTTCAAGTTGAGTTGGATCAGCAATCGCCTTATTCAGATTGCCTTCAGCTGAAATAGTAATATTGATGTCTTCGCTGAGTGTGCGGCGAAGCATCATTTTGATATTATGAACCAGCTTAACGCAGTCGATAACGGCTGGTTGCAGGGTTTGACGACGGCTAAAAGCTAAAAGGCGCTGGGTTAGTTCTGCACCACGTTCACCTGCACCTAAAATCGTATCACAAATTTCCCTGAGATCGGGGCGCTCCTCAAGACTGTCGCTTAAGAGGTCGGCGTTACCAATAATAACTGTCAGGAGGTTATTAAAATCATGGGCAATGCCGCCAGAGAGCTGACCAACTGTTTCCATCTTTTGAGCTTGAGCTAATTGCTCTTCAGTACGTTTCAGATTAGTGAGGTCATGCATGATGCCAACATAAACTGGGCTATCGGAGTTTTGAGCTTCACCTATAGAGAGACCCATAGGGAAGGTGGTGCCATCTTTACGTCTGCCAGCAACTTCACGACCAATACCAATAAATTTGCTACTTGCTTCATATTCCTTATGAAATTCGGGATGAATAACCATTTTGAAATTTTGACCCAGTAATTCACGCGGATGATAGCCAAATAATTTTTCGCAGGCTGGGTTGGCCATATGGATTGTTCCATCGCCACCGATCATCATGATGCCATCAACGGCTGTGTTAACGAGGGCTTTGAGCATAAGACCTTCGCGAACTTTTTCTTCAGCGCGTTGGAAAGCTGTCATATCACGTGTGACTTTAGCGAAGCCCAGGAGGTCATGCTCTTCATTGTAAACGGGCGTTATAATGACATTCGCCATAAAGCGACTGCCATCTTTACGAAGATGCCACCCTGTGGATTCATACTTACCTTGTTTAAGAGCCGTATTAAGAGCTAATTCAGGCTCGTGATTATCTCGCTCTTCTTGAATATAAAAAATACTGAAATGGCAACCTATGATTTCAGATGCATGATATTGTGTAATGCGTTGCGCACCACTGTTCCAGCTAATCACCTTACCTTCAGTGTCGAGCATATAGATGGCGTAATCAGTTACGCTATTCACAAGCAGCTGAATGCTCTGCTCATTAGCTACTTTTTGTAACTCAATTGTTTCACCACATTCCGGCATATCGACTCCAAAAAATTTCTTTTTGTGTATTTTTGCCGGCTCATTGTGGTCTTTCACGGTTAATGATCTGCTACTTTCGGCATAAACATGAGATAAAATCTTCTTTGAAAATATTTCCTGTATGCACAATCTTTATACAAAGATTATGGCGCACCTAAAAAAATACAGCTGTATGAGTATTCGAAATTTCTTTGCGCAATAAAGGCAAGAAAAAGGCGAGATCTTTATGGTGCATTTATATAGCTAAAAAGGCCTCTTTTATTGGCCTTGTAGCTTTCTCAGTAATCCGCCGAGCCTTTTCATGCCTTCTTCGATCATGGGTGGATCATTGAGGGAGAAACTCAAGCGTATTGTGTTGCGTCCTGAGCGATCTGCAAAAAATGCTGAGCCAGGAACGAAAGCAACGCGTATCTCATCAATAGCACGACGTAGCAACTCAGCACCGTCAATTGCTTCTGGCAAAGTCATCCATACAAACATACCACCTTCAGGCTTTGTCCAACTGACACCTTTAGGCATATGTGTATCGAGCGCCTTTAACATCGCATCACGGCGCTCTTTGTAGACCGCCAGAATGCGATCAACATGTTTCTCCATCATCGTTGAAGCAACATCATGCAAAATCATCTGATTGAAAGGAGAGACATGTAAGTCGCTCGCCTGCTTGACCAGAACCAGCTTTTTGATGACGTCCTTAGGCGCAACAATCCACCCAATGCGCATAGCGGGGACAATAGATTTTGAGAAAGTACCGCAATAGATAACTTTTGCTTTGTCAATGCCTCCGGCGCGCTCGGAAGCAAGGGCTAGTAATGCAGGGGCACGTATGCCGTCATAACGAAGATGCTCATAGGCTGTATCTTCGATCAGAGGTAGATCCATGGCATCGGCTGCATCGAGAAGAGCAATGCGTTCGGCTTTCGTGAGGCTTGTGCCCGTCGGATTTTGAAATTCCGGCATGACATAGCCAAATTTGGGCTTCGGTTTACCGGCAACTCGATAGCTTTCTGGTGTTCGGTTGCTACCAGGTCCTGGTAAATGATCATAGGTAGGTTCATACGCGTTGAAAGCTTGGAGAGCACCTAAATAGGTTGGCCAGGCGACAAGGACAGTATCTTTGGGTGAAATAAAGAGCTTACCCAAAAAATCGAGTGCTTGCTGTGAGCCATTGGTGATCAGAATATTATCGGCAGTACAAGTAACGCCAAGCTTGCCCATGTAAGTGCTGAGCCACTCGCGTAAGGGAAGGTAACCTTCACTCACGGCATACTGCAAAGCTGTCATGGCTCGGCTCTGATTGCCAAGAATATCCTGGCAGGCTTTTGCAATGGCCTCAGTTGGAAAGAGCTTGGGATCCGGTATGCCGCCAGCAAATGAGATGATATCAGGCTGATCCAGCAACTTCAGAAGTTCGCGGATCTCGGAAGCCTGCATGCGCGTGGCGCGCGTGGCGTAATAATCGTCCCAATGTGTCATAGAAAACTTTTAGCTGTTTATAGATTGGGGCACAAGAACGGCCTTAAACATCTACATCACGCACAAATTTAGCGTTTTCTTGAATAAATTGGAAACGTAACTCTGCTTTACGACCCATCAGTTTTTCAACCAGAGTTTCGGTTTCCTTCAGTTCTTTATGATTATTGTTGGATGCAATAACAACACGGAGGAGGGAACGTTTGCGCGGATCCATAGTTGTTTCGCGTAGCTGTGCTGGCATCATTTCGCCAAGACCTTTGAAGCGACTGATATCAACACGCCCGCGTCCGCTGAATGTTGTTTTAAGAAGTTCGTCTTTGTGTTTGTCATCATGAGCATAAACTGTTGTCTCGCCCTGGTTAATGCGGAACAAAGGTGGTTGCGCTAGAAAAAGTTTACCGCCTGTAATCAAACCTGGCATTTCACGGTAAAAGAAGGTCATGAGAAGTGAGGCGATATGGGCGCCGTCAACGTCAGCGTCAGTCATGATGATAACGCGCTCATAACGAAGCTTATCCAACTTAAATTCACTACCTACACCACAACCCAGTGCTTGCACCAAATCCATCAATTCTTGATTGCTGCGGAGCTTATCAACTGTAGCACTTGCAACGTTGAGAATTTTGCCACGCAAAGGAAGGATGGCTTGCGTTTCACGATTGCGAGCTTGCTTGGCAGAACCACCAGCTGAATCGCCTTCAACCAAGAAGATTTCTGTATTTTCAGCCGAACCTTGTGAGCAATCCGCTAATTTACCGGGCAGGCGCAATTTCCGTGTCGCTGATTTACGCGCCAAATCTTTGGCTTGGTTGGCACGCGAACGTTCTTCAGCTTTAAAAATCAAATGATCAAGTAAGGCTTTACTACTTGCACTATCACCAACCAGCCAATGATCGAAGTGATCTTTGACAACTTGATCAACTAGACGCGTGGCTTCAGCTGTAGCCAATTTATCCTTGGTTTGGCCTTGAAATTGGGGGTTTTTGATGAAAAGCGACAACAGAACTGTGGCATCACCAAACGCTTCATCACCTGTAATAGCTGCGGCTCTGCGATTACCTATAAGCTCACCATAGGCGCGCAATCCACGCAGTAAGGCCGAGCGCATACCACTTTCATGAGTGCCACCTTGTGGTGTGGGTACGGTATTACAATAAGAATGGCAGAACCCTTCGCCATCTTGAGGCCAAGAAACTGCCCATTCAACCTTACCTTGATCATCAGGTAAGTCCGTCATGCCGCTGAACATTTCTTTTGTTAATGTATCGCGGTCTTCAAGCGAAGATGCGAGATAATCAGAAAGACCACCCGGGAAATGCAGGGTCGCTTCGGTTGGTGTTTTGTCATCGCCTTTGACAAGAGATGGATCGCAGCTCCAACGTATTTCAACACCCCGGAAAAGATAGGCCTTTGACCGCGCCATACGGAACAAAGTTGAAGCTCTAAATTTGGTTTTGGTACCAAAAATATCTGTATCAGGTTTAAAAATGACTGTGGTACCTCGGCGGTTAACATTGCCACCTTTCTTCAACTTTCCTTGTGGTGCGCCGCGGCTGTAGCTTTGCGTGTAAAGTTGCTTATCACGGGCAACTTCTACAGTTAGTTCTTCCGATAAGGCGTTGACGACGGAAATACCAACGCCGTGCAATCCGCCTGAAGTCTCATAAACTTTATTGGAGAACTTACCGCCCGAATGCAGCATGGTGAGAATGACTTCAAGAGCTGACTTGTCGGGATATTTAGGATGCTTATCAATCGGAATGCCACGCCCATTATCGCGAATAGTAACCTGATTATCGGTGCCTAAATGAACTTCAATCCAGTCGGCATATCCCGCGACAGCTTCATCCATCGAATTATCAAGAACTTCAGCCACCAAATGATGCATGGCATTTTCGTCGGTGCCGCCGATATACATACCAGGACGACGACGGACCGGCTCAAGACCTTCCAAAACTTCAATGTCGTGGGCGTCGTAAGATTGATTTTTCTTTTTAGAATTATTGGGAAACAAATCAGCCATAAAATGCGCAAGCCTTTGAGAAAGTTAGCCCCGCATGCTTAGCATGATTCGTTATTAGGTTCTAAGACCGCTGCTATAAGCTGGGTTAATGTCATGGCGCACTGTACCGGGGCGTTCAGCATCCTCAGCAGAGCGTTCGAGGCTAAGCGTCTCATTAAATCCGCTCGCTATAAATTCAAGTTTGGCCAATTCAATGCGATACTTATCTTTTAGTTCTGGGCGCACATCTTTTGCCGCTTCAACAATCGGCAGTCGATCACGTGCTGCCTTTAATGCTTTTTGTTGAGCAAGCACAAAGTGAGGAATTTGGTCAGCTGGTATTTCGCGGCTAAGTAATTTTTTCAAAACCTCATGCAAAGCAAGAACATCCTGCTCTACTTGATCTGACTTATCATAAACCCGCAGATACTGAATATCTTTCGAATAGCTGCCAATCGTCTCGGCTTGAATTCTGAGACGCTCATTCCGCGTCCATTTAGCGTTATCGGTTACCGCAACAAAACTATAGCCAATCTCCGAATATTCAGGCTCACCTTCCCAGTAACCTAAAGCACATTGAAAGAGTTCGCGTGCATTAATGCCCACCAGTTTTGCGTCTTCGAAGGAATCGTGTCCAATACCAATAAATCCTCTTTCGGCGCGCCGACGCGTTAGAAAAGTCGCAGGATCGGCACAATCTTGCGGTATAGCCTTGTGATCTTCTTCGAGTAAAGCAGGCTCATTCGCAAAATTATGCGCAACGCGCAGCTGGTGGGAGATCTCATAATGACCACCAAGGCGGCGCATCTTGTCGCCATAAAGAAAGGCAGTTTGCACTAATATTTGCTGAACATGATGATCTGAAAGCCAGGAAACATCGCGGCCATCATTAAGAATTCCTGACTGCTCTAGCGCGGTATTTATAATGCGTAGAGCTTCAGGCATGAAGCTGGCAGTGCGTAACTTGATTAAATCAAGGGGCAAAAATGGTTGTTGCTCAATATGAAGAGCCAAATGCATCGATCCGTCAGCCATATTTTGAGGCCTCACAGCGCATCAAGTGTTAGATTTTTATGGGCACTGCAAAGGAGGCGCCTATATGGCACAGGGCTCATATGAGACGAAAGTAAAAATTGCATCAAAAAAGTTGTGGATAACAGGGGCGGAAAGAAAGGTAATTGCTAACAAAAGCGTCGCTTACCCACATGTGGGTAACTTGATAACAGTTGTAGGTTCAAAGAGTTGCTAATCAATATTTAGATATCGCTTTAGCTTTATCCACAAGATCATGTGTTTTCTAGAATCGATTCGGATCATATGGTATGCATGCCTTGAAGTTGCCACAATATCTGGTAGCCAGCATCTAAGTACCTAAAAGCACTGTTTTGGGGCCGAAATGGCCACTTTAAGCAGCCTTCCGAAGTCATTCAACCTCTAGGGAGTAAGCGAATCATGAGTTGGACCGAACAAAAAATCCAGGCGCTCAAGGAAATGTGGGGGCATGGCTACAGCGCCAGTGAAATTGCCAAGCATTTAGGTGGTCTAACGCGTAATGCAGTTATCGGTAAGGCCCATCGCTTAAAATTGTCATCACGTCCTTCGCCTATCAAACGCGAAGATGAAAATTCACCAGGCATTTCAATTGAAAATCCTATGCCAGCTATGAAGTCGCCACGTAAGCGCGTCATGCTGCGTCCTCTACCCGTTGTCCCTACACCAAGCAGCGTCAAACCAGCGCCTAAAGAAGCCTTTCGTGGCCTCGATAGCATCAAGCGCACCGAAGGTATTGCTGTAACCAAAGCTGGTGATCGTCATTGCCGTTGGCCCGTTGGCGATCCACGCTCACCTGATTTCCGTTTCTGCGGCTGTAATGCATATGAAGGCATGCCGTATTGCATTGATCATGCGCGTGTTGCTTACCAAAATGTTGGTAAGAAGGCGCGTTCAAGTGATAGCGATAGTGCCCCACAACAATCGTCCGAGTTTCGTTTACCCGGACAATCACGTTTCTAGGCCTGTATATTAGGCTGATAAAAATATTGGCGGTCGGAGCAATCTGACCGCCAATTTTTTTATTTCCAAGTCGCCTTAAGATTTTCGGTAATTTTCTCAAGGAACTGGCGAGTATTGAGCCATCCTTGCGTTGGGCCAATGAGAAGAGCGAGGTCTTTGGTCATATGACCTTGTTCAACAGTTTTAATACAAACCTGCTCTAGCGTTTTAGCAAAATTCACGACGTCAGGCGTGTTATCCAACTGACCACGATATTTGAGGGCCTGTGTCCAAGCAAAGATTGAGGCGATCGGGTTGGTTGATGTTTCTTTACCGGCTTGATGTTCGCGGTAATGAGCCGTTACGGTGCCGTGGGC
>JBASWO010000164.1:0-1685 GCA_049276515.1 Alphaproteobacteria bacterium | reverse complement strand
TCATAAAGGAGATGGCGTAGTTCGTCTTTGAGAACCTTCAGACCAAGCGGCGTAACATAATTTTTTTGGTTGGTCGGTAGGACATCAGTTTCATCCTGATCATTATCCGTCGCATCTGTTTCTTTGGTAAAAGCTTTGCTCATGGCTAAAAACTAACATGCGGGCAGCCTTAAAAGCTACCCACATGCTTAAAGAAACGAATTCTATTTAGCTTCGACGGTGGTTTTTAGATCAGCCAGTCCTTTTTCAAACTGTTCACCAATCATCTTGTCGCAGTTCATGATCAGGCTCATGGCTTTTGCCATAAAGTTATTATGTCCATAAATGGACCATGTAACTTTAGTTTTATTGCCTTCGGTCTTCAGCGTGAAATCGGCTGTGCTTGTGCCTTCCATAGGTTTTAGGAAATCCAAGCGATTGCGAACCAGTTGGTTTAATTTGCTTTCGACAATCGTCATGGTGCCTTCACCAACTTGGTTATTGCCGGTCCATGATACTTGGGCGCCCACGCCTTGTTCGGGTCCTGAATAGGTCTGTTTGATATTGGGGTCCAATTTAGCCCAGGGCGACCACACATTCGCTTTCTTTAGATTATTGATGTGGGGAAAAATTTTGTTGGGCTTTGCTGTGATTTCAATCGAGCGTTCAACATGAAATTCGCTGGGTTGGAGTAAAACAACGATGACAAATACGGCAAGGACAATGCCGATGAGCGACAAGACAGTTTTCATGGTGGTGCTCCTGATTGATACGACTGTAGACAGCTCTTGAATTCTTTAGTGTTCGCTATAAATATATGATAGGCTCTGCGCAGTCAATATTTTATTTGCACGATACCTTATAAAGGAAGCCCATATGGCTAAAGGACGCCCCCGTAGTTTTGATGTTGATAAGGCACTGGATGTAGCCCTGCGTCTTTTCTGGCAGCATGGCTATGAGGGCACATCGATTGCACAGTTGGCTTCTGCCATGGGGGTAAATGTCCCCAGCCTTTATGCTGCGTTTGGCAATAAAGAAAATCTCTTTGCAAAAGTACTGCATCGCTATGGCGAGTTGAATGGCGGCATGTATCACGACTCTTTTAAGAAAAAAACATCGCGAGAAGTTGCTGAAGCTATTTTGATGGGTGAGGTTGAGTTGGTAACGCGTGATGAAACGCCTGATGGATGCCTGATGATTCTGGGCGCGCTTTTGACGAGCGACGAATCTGAAAATGTCCGCAAAATGATGAGTGACATGCGAGCTATGGCTGAAGGTTGGATTCGAGATCGTTTTGTGAGCGCCAAGAAAGAAGGTGATTTGCCAGCTGATGCTGATCCTGCGGCGCTTGCTTGTTATATTATGGCTCTTAACTCTGGCATTGCTGTACAAGCCAAAAGTGGGGTCAATCGTGCGCAATTGAAGAAGATGGTAAGGGTAGCGATACAGAATTGGCCAATGCCGCCCGGCCAAGCCCGAAAATAACAATTGTTTTATGATGCAACTTCCCACAATTTGCTTCGGTCTCTCTGCATCTGAAGTGAATCGCCGCATGTTTCGTCTTCTAACTCTCTTTTGCCTTCTCTTTTCCTTGGCAAGTTGTGCGACAGCGTCGCCAACGGCTCAAGCGGCGAATGATCCATGGGAGTCTATGAACCGGAGCAGCTTTGATAATAATTATTTCTTTGATCGTCTGCTCGTAAGAC
>JBASWO010000163.1:0-35859 GCA_049276515.1 Alphaproteobacteria bacterium | reverse complement strand
GTGGTTGGTATAGCGGCCATTGGTGGCTTGGGTGCCTTTATTATGTCGAGCCTGATCAAAGGTGATATCCGCATCATGATGATGGTTATCGCGGTTTTGGCTCTTGGCGGCTGCATTTATGTTGGTCTTAAATTTTCGCTGGTGGGAACTATGGTGTTGTGCGGTGTTTCATCGCCGATCAAAAGCAGTTGGCGCATGACAGACAATCAGTGGTGGCGGATTGTCTGGGGGCATTTATGCATGGTCTCGGTGGTCTGGCTGATTTTGATCGCTGTTTTCCTGATTCCAGTGATCGTCTTGGTATCGGTGGCCGAGCCGCAATCTGCTCTTTTTGTTCAGGGTTTGAGCATTGTTTTGGGCTTTTCCCAGGCAACGGTTTTAGCGGCAGGAAGCGTTTATTTATGCACCACTTTCCGTGTTTTACATCAGGAACAAGGGTTGCCAGTCCTCCGTGAATCTGGCTCAATGTAGATATATTTAGAGAGGCACATATGTCCGGACTTTTGACCCCTAATCCTGTTTACAAACCCTTCCGCTATCCTTGGGCTTACGAAGCCTGGCATAAGCAGCAGCAAATTCATTGGCTGCCTGAAGAAGTTCCACTTGCGGACGACATTAAAGATTGGCGTCAAAAGCTAACCGCCAGTGAGCGTAATCTGCTGACACAAATTTTCCGTTTCTTCACGCAGGCCGACGTCGAAGTCAATAACTGCTACATGAAGAAATATGCCCAAGTTTTTCAGCCGACCGAAATTCAGATGATGCTCTCGGCCTTCTCCAATATGGAAACCATCCATATCGCGGCCTATTCGCATTTGCTTGATACGATCGGTATGCCTGAAGTCGAATATTCGGCTTTCCTTCGCTACAAGGAAATGAAAGACAAATACGACTATATGCAAAACTTCACGGTCGAAAGCCCGATTGAGATTGCACGTACTTTGGCTGTGTTTGGTGCCTTCACTGAAGGTCTGCAATTGTTCGCATCCTTCGCGATGCTCATGAACTTCCCGCGCTTCAATAAAATGAAGGGCATGGGGCAGATCGTGACATGGTCAGCACGCGATGAGACCCTGCATACGCATTCCATCATCCGTTTGTTCCGTACCTTCACCGATGAAAACAAGTTCATCTGGACCGATAGTTTCCAGCGCGAGCTCTACCTTGCTTGCGATACAATCGTTGATCATGAAGATGCCTTCATTGATTTGTCGTTTGAATTAGGTGGTATCGAAGGTCTCAAGGCTGATGATGTGAAAGCTTACATCCGTTACATTGCTGATCGTCGTCTCACCCAGCTTGGCATGCAACCTATCTATCGCGTGGCGAAAAACCCACTGCCATGGATGGATGAAATGTTAAATGGTGCTGAACACGCTAACTTCTTTGAAGCTAGAGCTACCGAATACTCAAAAGCTGCGACCAAGGGTACTTGGGATGAGGCTTTTGCATCGACGGCCAATGCTACCGAAGATGCGGAATAAGCAACTATTTGACTTTCTGAAACATTTAAAACTAACCTGTTCGTATATTTTATGCGTTTAGCAGGTTGTTATAATGTCGGAAGATTTTGCCCTTATTGTTATTGGCCCACCAGCCTCTGGTAAAAGCACAATATCACACCTGCTTCAAAAAAGCGGCTTCGGTGTCATAACATCCGGTGACATCCTGCGAGATGAGGCTGCGAAAGATACGCCTCTCGGCCTCAAAGCCCGCCAACTTATGGCGAATGGCGACATTATTATTGGCGAAGATATTGTTACACCTTTGGTACAGAAGCGCGTTGGTGAAATGACGGGTGACTTGGTTTTTGATGGATTTCCACGCGCTCTGTCGCAAGCTGAATTTTTGGATAACTTATTAGGCGAACAAGGTTTTGCTCGTGATCACATATGTGTCGTACGTCTGGATGTGACAGATGAGGTTTTGCGTGCTCGTGTTCAGAGTCGTAATGAACAAAATGCGAGCGCAGGTATAGCGCTACGTAAAGATGATCGTTCCGATATTTTTGAAGTCCGTTTGGCTAAATACAGAGACTATGTTGCTGAGTTGATGGGTTATTATGGCGGGCGCGTGCATGTAGTGAGTGCAGATCAAAAGCCAGAAGATGTTTTAAAACAATTGGCCTATGTAAGCGGCGTACCTTTACTGGCAAGACATATATACAGGCCTTCGCGTACGATTACGCCTAGAGCTTAGGTTAGCTATTCCAACGTATAACAACTTGTGCCGCTTTGATGCCAGAGCGGATGGCGCCTTCGATTGTTGAAGGAAGCCCGGTTGCAGTCCACTCACCTGCGAGAGCCAAATTCTGCCAGCGGAAATCAAAGGGAAGAGGGCGACGCGCATTCTGCTCAGGTGTCGCTGTGAAAGTTGCATATTTTTCTTTGAAAATACGATGCGGCGGTACTTTGGCAGGATCAAGGTCAAAGAGTTTCGCTAAATCTGCCCAAATCGCATTCGCCATATCACGCACCGGCGTTTCTTCATAACGCTCCGCACAGCTTAATGTAACGGATGCAACGCCATCACGTACAAAACACCATTCAGCAACACCACCAACAAGGCCTGTGAATCCTGCCGGGTTGCTGGGCACCTGAACTTTATAATGCGCATTAATGATAGATCTGAAATCATTGGGCACGGAAAGATTTGGCAAAATATCTTTTATAGCCCACGCTGGTAGTGCCAAAACGACCCAATCACCTGGTGGAACTTCGATGCTGCCATTACCAAAATCAAGGCGCGTGATCTGTACCCCTTCAACTTGGACGCCGCGCAAACGGTGATTGTAGTGAATGGTGGTGCCGTTTTGTTGCAAGACATTCAAGCACGGATCAACAAAACTCTCTGATAAGCCTATTTTGGGGATGAGGGGAATGCAGGCGCGTCCGCCAGCGGCAAAACTCTGAAGGCAAACATTCGCTAGCATTGAAGCTGAAGCGATCTCAGCTTCCGTATTAAGAACGCCGATTACCATAGGTTCCCAGAACCGGCGATACAGAACGCTCTCCGTATCAAGGCGCTGAGCTATCGTGTCATTCTTAGAAGACATCAGGATTTTGAGCATCGATAGATAATCAGATGGCTTTGTGCCAGCTACCCGGCGTTTTTTATCAAAAATCCACCAAGGGATAATACCCTTGCTCATCCGTGAGACCCAGCGTTCACCCGTCTCAAGATCCATAAAAGGGAAGATGGGCTCGCCAGGGCCACCCATCGTATCGAGAGCGCCGGATAAAAAGAGATAATCGTGAATAGCGACATTGCCACTCAGGACAAGGTGATTGCCATTATCAATACGACAATCAAGTTCGCGGTCATGAAAAGAACGGCAACGACCACCGGCAAAAGGCGTCGCTTCATAGAGATGCACATCAGCACCCGCTAGCGATAATTGCAGCGCCGCTGAAAGTCCGGCGACACCTGCGCCTACGATATGAACCTGTTGCTTACTCATCTCAGCTGATCAGATGCTTTAGAACAATCCAAAGCTTCTTCCATTTCGGTAAAGTCACACGTTTAGAAAAATCGCGCCAATCTTCGGCAATCAATTGATCAAAAATGGCGCCATAATAACCACGCATGACCCTAGCGGGACGCATAGCTTCAGGCTTACATGCTAACATAGCGAGATCAGCCGTGATGAAATTGGCGCGAGCCTGTTGAGCCAGTTCCCGGCAAACAGCAGGAAGCTTGGGATCACGTAAAACCTCTTGGGGTACGCGCGATTTGATACCATGTGCGACTAACATTTCCTCAGGCAGATAAAGACGGCCACGCGCAGTATCTTCTGCTAAGTCGCGCAGAATATTGGTCAGCTGAAAAGCGCGACCAAGATTGTGCGAGAGATTGAGAGCCTCGGGACCACTATCACCAAAAATACGTACTGAGGCACGACCGACAGCTGATGCAACGCGATCACAATAAAGATTGAGTGTTTCTATATCGGGAGCACATATCGGAGGTTCGGCTGCATCCATGTCCATGCCATCAATGATGTCCTGAAAATCACCTTCAATCAGGCCAAATTGTGCAATGGCAGGTGCAAGAGCGGATGTGATGCTATCGCTCGGGTCACCACGAAAGAGTTTTTGAATGCGTTCACGCCATTCTTGAAGGCCTTGCTTGCGCACTGCAAGCGTTGCGCCATCATCGGCGATATCATCAACTTCACGGCAAAAAGCATAGAGCGCATACATCGCTTCCCGACGTGCCTTTGGCAAAATCGCCATGCCGGCATGAAAAGATGAGCGCGACGCCGTGACGCGAGCTTTTACATCAGCCAAAGCATCCTGATAAGCAACTACAGCCACGCCCGCACCACACCTTTAATGCCAGAGCATGTAATAGAAAACTTACTCAACTTTACATTGTCGCTCAGCGGATCGCGTTTACGCAAAAGCTTGACGAGATTTTCAGCTAAAACACAAATGACAGATGTTTCGCATTTAAGGCGCCAATCGGGCACATGACGCGGCAGATAACGGGCTTCAATCAAAAGGGGATCAACTAAATCAAGCATCTCTTGTAAAGTAGCTGTGAGACTATCTGTGGATTTGATGTTGGAAAGATCGGCTGTAACGCCGCCTTTTCTCTTTAGGATATCTTGTGGAATATAAACGCGGTCAAGTTCGCGATAATCATCAGCGCAATCTTGGATGTGATTAATCACCTGAAGCGCTGAGCACAGTGCATCATTGGATGGCCAAGCCACCTCACCAATGCCATGGAGAGCAAGGACATGGCGTCCGACAGGGGATGCCGAGTAACGGCAATAATCCATTAAATCGGCCCAATCAGCATAACGTAATTGCGTCGCATCTCGTTTAAAAGCGGCCAGTAAATCAAGAGAATGCTGAGGTGTTACACCTGTTTCATCCAAGCTATCACGCAATCCAACAGCACTGGGTACATCATTTTGTGATCTATCAGTGAGCACAACAGCAAAGCGATCAAGACGACGAATTTTCTCAAGAGGCTCAAGCAGAGGGTGATCGCTAATATCATCCGCTGCGCGAGCAAAATTATAAAAAGCATGGACATGCTTGCGTAAATCCGGACGGATGAGAGCGGATCCCACAGGAAAATTTTCTGTGTCGCGATTTTTACCGCTGGTTGTATCGATATCCATTGTTGCAGTCATTGTTGTCATGAGGCTTGAGCGCGACCCTTCCATTGTCCGCCTTTACCTTGCCAGTAAAGCCGTGCGGAGTCGATGGTGGCGCCTATATATATGAGCGCCGCTATCGGTAATGTAAGAGCCCAGGTTAAAGGCAGATTATAAAAGCGTATCATCGGCACATAAAGACCAATCATGATCATGCACGTTATAAAACTGGTGACAGTCACAAGCAAAGTACCACTGAGGATGAAAAGAATGGGTAGGAGAAAAAGAATGCTCATACCTAAAACAGTTCCAATCAAAAGAATGGGCGACATTTGAAGTTGTGTAAAAGCTGTGCGCGCTACCATGCGCCAAATATCTTTGATTTCGGGGTAAATCCGTAAGCTTTTGACTGTATTGGTGTGTGTTAATTCAATGGATGCTGGTGTTCCATCATCACCACCAAAATCTTTGATGGCCCGCGCCAATGAGCAATCATCAATCAATGCCGATTTGATTTTCTGTAAGCCACCAATATTTTTGAGAGCCTTACTCTGTACCAACATGACGCCACCAGCTGCAGCCGCCACTTTTGAGGTGGGGTTATTGGCTTTGGCAAAAGGATAGAGCATGGCAAAGAAATAGACGAAAGCTGGTACCAATAATTTTTCGGCAAAGCTTGTGCAATTCAATTTCACCATCAGCGAGGTGAGGGCATGCTTCTTATCTTGAGCGCGTGCCACCAACTCACGCAGGCTACTTGTCGTGTGAGCAATATCTGCATCTGTGAAAAGAATGTAATCAGCGTCACTCTGTGTTGTGGCTGTATTCATAGCAGCAACTTTACCACTCCAACCTTGCGCAAGATCGGGGGCGGCAAGAATAATTAATTTATCTTGAGCTTTGGTGTCAGCGGCACATTGTTGTGCGATAGCGCTCGTGCCATCTTCACTATGATCATCAACTAAAATCACGCGCCATAAACCAGGGTAATCTTGTTTTAAAAGTGATGGCAATGTTTGTGGTAAAGAAAGGGCTTCATTGCGGGCGGGAACGATAATATCAACGCTTGGCCATGCCGTGGGTTGAGGTGAGGGGGCTGGCAACACAACCTTCCAAAAATGCCCATGAAATAAGGCTAAATAGCACCAAGCGAGCAAACCCAAAATTGAAAGAAGCGTGGCTAAATCAATCATGAGAACTCAGCAATAATGATTGGTGCGGAACCATTTAATGGCATCCGCAATGGCCTGCTGTCCTGGGCGCGATGTATAGCCAAGATCTCGTTCAGCTTTTGTCGTGGAGAAAAACATTTTTTTCTTCGCCATGCGTAAAGCATCAATCGTGACAAAAGGTTCTTTACCTGTCATGCGCGCAAAAAATTCAGCGCCGATGGCAATCGGGTAAATGAGTTCGCGTGAAAGTTTGATTGTGGGGGCAGGGCGGCCAACCATTTCTGCGACGAGAGTAAGAATTTCACCCAGAGATAAATTTTCGCCGCCCAGAATATAGCGCTCGCCAATTTTGCCGCGCTCAAAGGCGAGCCAGTGGCCCCTCGCAACATCATCGACATGGGCAACATTAAGACCTGTGTCAATATAAGCTGGGATTAAACCTTTAACGGCATCAACAATGATACGACCCGTTGGCGTTGGTTTAATGTCGCGGGGACCAATGGGGGTTGAAGGATTAACAATAACAACCGGGCACTGATGGAGGCGCACAAGTTTTTGAACCTCTTCTTCGGCAAGGTATTTTGATTTTTTATAAACACCAACCATATCCTCAAAAGTAACGGCGGTCGTTTCATCAGCCGGGCTGCCGTCATCTGTTTTACCGAGTGTCGCAACAGAGCTCGTATAAACGATCCGCTCAATACCAGCCTGCATGGCAGCCATGAGAAGGGCTTTGGTGCCATCGATATTGATACGGTTCATGGCCTCAGGATTGGGAACCCAAATGCGGTAGTCGGCCGCGACGTGAAATAAAGCCTGGCAGCCTTTGAGGGCCTCTTGATAGGTCTCGGGTTTGGCGAGATCGCCTTCAATGACCTCCACATCCAAACCTTCAAGATTTCTGCGATCGTTTCGAGGTCGTGACAAGACTCGCAACCTATGGCCTTGAGCAATAAGGGTTCTAGCTACGGCGGCACCCACAAAGCCTGTGGCGCCAGTGATGAAGGTGGTTGGCTGAGCAGTCATAAAAAGCTTTATAAACTAGGTTTCGTTCAGGAGCTAACTGGCTGATTTCTAGCCTTGAATCAATCTTATAGCTATTAAACTCGGTTAACGAAATATAAACCTGGAATCTCTTAACTAATAGAGCGTGGATGAGCCTGTCAGCGCTGCATTCCCGCATGCGCGGCCTTGGTTCCATGAAGGCTCGAACGAAGGCTTAGGAGAAGCATCAGGTGATCCAGACTAAGGTAAAAAAATTAACGGCTCTGGTTCTTGTTCTCAGCCTCTTTGGTTGCGCTGGTGCCGATATTCCAAATGCTAAAAGAACTTCTGGTCGTGATCCGGAAGTTGCTGAAATTCCTTCAGCTGATGAAACTGTACGTGGCGCAGATGACCCTGCCATCATGACCCTTGATCTTGGCACAGCGCTCCATGAACATCGCTTATCTGAAGGCGAGGATCTGCCAGGCAGCATCATTATTCCAACAACCAATTTAAGTGCTGTACCTATCACAGCGGCGCTTCAAGCTGTTTTGAGTGGAACAGATGTTTCATTGTCATGGAATACGGGGCAGCTTGGAAATCGCCTCGTTACAGTGATGAATCTCAGCGGCCCTTTACCCAAAGTTGTTGAGAGAATTTGTAGTGCTGCAAAAGTTTTCTGTGCCTACCGTAACGGCACGCTTGAATTGCAGGAAAAAGAAACCTTTGTTGTAAGCTTGCCGCCGATTGCTAAATCAACAGGATCAACCAGCTCAACCAGCGCAAGTTCAGCCAACAGCATGGTTGAGGCCCTCAATCAACTAACAGGCGGCAGCAAAATCCAAGTTGATGATCAGGGCGGCAATCTCATTTACACAACCGATGTCGAAGGACAGGGTCGTGTAAAGAAATATCTTGAACAGTTGCGCAATGGACGGCCTTTGGTTGTAATGCAGCTGTATATTTGGGAAGTAACGCTCAATAAAGAAAATTCACAAGGCATCAACTGGACAACCTTCAAGCTTGGTCGTATCGGACCTGAAGAGGCTTTAACAAACCTATCCAGCTTAAGCAGGTTAACCGCCGTTGCCGGAACTGCAGGCGCTGTCAGTCTTGGTGCTGTGACAAGTGGTCGTATCAACATCAATGCGCTTGCAGGCTTCCTCTCAACCCAGGGCCGTTTGCAGACAATCAGTAATCCGCAAGTCACCTTTGTCTCTGGGTCTTCGGCCGAATTGAAGGTTGGTGGTACGCAGCGTTATATCTCTCAAGTTGGTCAGCTGGTTTCAGCCACCAACGTCAGCGGTACAACCAATCCAAATTCTACATCCGGTGTTGGTAGCAACACGGTCAATACCGATAGTATTGATACGGGCCTGACAGTGAATGTCGCGGGTTCATATGAAAATGGCGTGGTCTTTGCCAATCTTGATTTGACGTTGATCAATCTTGTCAGCCTCAATCCAACAGCGAGCGGCGGCGGTACAATTAATCTGCCACAAACAACCGATGAAAAGATGAGCACAGTCATTCGTGTTCGCCCCGGCGACAATCTTGTTCTCGCAGGACTGGTCACATCTTCTGATAATAGCGCGCGCCAAGGCATTCCTTTGCCTGGAGATGCACGCTTACCTATGTACGGTGATGAAACCTTGCAGAACCGCGAATTGGTTATTGTTGTTAAGCCGTCCGTCGTTCTCTTCTCAGATAAACAGCAAATTGCTGATAAAAAGAAAAAAGAAACGTCGAAGCCTTTACCTGATGCAGTCTTTATCGACAAAGATGGTCCGCAAGCTTTAGCGGTTCCTCCATCAGAAAAGGATGCAAAAGCAGCTCCCGTCCCAACACCAGTAGCTGACATACCGGCCCAGCCAGATATTCCTTTCCGCACCAGTGATATCGCGCTTGCACCATCTGATGATGCCGCTGTTGTTGATCGACGTCTCATGCAGCGCGGCTTTAGTCATGCCTTTGATGATATGAGGCAGCCCTCGAGTTCCGTGGCGGGTGGAGGGCAACCATGAGCCTGAAGTCAGCCGCAGTCTTTCGGCGCTTGGGTACGGGTTTACTTCTTTTAGCGCTGACCACATCAAACGTTTTTGCTGCTCGTGATGCCGCTTTTATGGATCCGGGTGCAGCAGGTAGCACAGGCGATGGAGCAGTGCGCGTTGAACCCAAAGCTGAAATCGAAACGGGCGAGTCTGTTTTGAATGTGGCGCGTCGCACGACGCTTTTCTTTGTCAATCAAACCAATCAACCTCTCAAAATCGAAAAGCTAACGGTCAATGGCGATGGCAATGTCATAACTGAAATTGCTAACGATGATTGCTCAAAGCAAGGCAGCATACCCGCGGCTAGCCGCTGCAGCGTGGAAGTTTCGGCCACACCAACAAGTCCAGGTCCTTGGAATGTGGACGTTCTTATGACCCATGATGGCGCCGGACGTATCGCGCGCGCCAAAATCATAGGCAAAACAAGTGGCACGATCGCCAGTGGTGATAAAAAAGAATCTGGTCTTGCCGTAAGCAATAAGGATGTGGCACCCGTCAATTTCGGTGACGTCGAAGTGGGCGGCAAAGCTGTACGTTCGGCGCTTATGGTCAATGACAGCCCTGAGCCTATTACGCTTTATTCCATTGATGTCATTGAAGCGGGCAGTGGTTTAATAAGACTTGAGCAAGGTTGCGCTATTGATATGGAATTAAAACAGGGCGAATCTTGCCCGGTAACATTGGTCTGGTCACCGCAAGATCGCGGTCAAATATCAACAGATCTTATTATTCGTCATAGCGGTCGTTTGGGTTTTGCGGTCATCCCTATTCGCGGCAATGCCAAAGGCGGAACAGCGGCAACGGGTACGACAGGTGCCACAGGTCGAGATGCAAGCAGAGTTACCTTTGAGCAAAGAGGTAATGCGCCCTTGCCACCAAGCCCGAGTGATTTAGCTAGCATTGCATCAGGAAATGTCGCTCCACTTTCCTCCGAAGTGCTAGGAAGCCCTCCGCCTGAAGCACCAGTTTCTGCGCCGAGCGGAACGCTGCGCCTCATTGGCACCGTAGGCAATCGTGTTGTGCTTTTACTACCGGATGGCACAACAGCCGTTGTTGGCGCCGGCGAAGAATTTGAGATGGGATCAAAAAAGGGTCGCGTTACCGCCATTATGGGTAAATCGGCTGATGTCATGATCGATGGCAAAAAGAAAAATCTGACATTGGCTCCAGCCCCTGAATTAACACGCGCGAGCTCGAGCCAGACAGGGGTGGATTCCTCTTATGTGCCTGGTGCGTCCTCGCCTTCACCACGTTCATCCTTAGGTAATTCTGTTCCTCTACCCGGTGCGAGTGCAACGGCTAGCTCACCACCAACCTTAACGCCAGCTGGTGTCCCACCATCGCCATCTTCTATGCCACCATCTGCGAGTGCAACGCCTTTGGTGACTAATCCTGGCGGCGGGGTCATGCCATGAATGAAATTCAACCGCCTCAGACGTTACCAGTCGAAGCGGATGCCGTTAAAATTAAACCGCGCCATTATGATCTTGCGCTAGCTGAACAATCCATGCGCCGTGCCAACGGTCGCCATTTTACAATTGAAGAAATTTTACGTCGTAATGGTTTTGCTGGGGATAGCAAAGCTCGTGCTAAAACCAAAGGTGGCTCTAAAGAAGATCTGACCATGCAGGCTTTGCGCTTGTATGTGTCGAGCGCCAATCAGGCGGCGATGGGCCTATGTTTGCTCGAAGTTCGTAATGGTGTTTTGCGCATTGCCGTGGGTGATCGCGTTGATGACGCCGATCTTTTCCGTATTACGAGCGCCTTACAACGCGCTAATCGTGACGTAGAAAGCGTTGATGTTGAGCCTTGGGATCGCGCCGAACTCGCACGCCTTATGCGTGAGCAAAGCGAAATGGCGGGTGAGCGTCTTTTACGCCTTTTATCAGGGCTCGCTAAAGATCCTGATGACGCCATGCTGGTTGAACAAGCTGTGACCGATATTCTTGCCGAAGCACTCGAAAGCCGTACATCGGACATTCATTTGACGCTGCTTGACGATGATGCACGTTGTTGGATCCGTTACCGTGTTGACGGCGATCTCGTTTATAAGCATTTGGTCCCAGCCCGCGTTATGGCGCCGATTGTGACGCGCATCAAAACCGACGCCAAGATGGACGCAGCCGATCGTCAACATCCTCAAGACGGACGTTTAGCCTTCGAATGGCAGGGCCGTATGATCGACGTTCGTGTTGCGGCTTTACCTATTGCGCCATCGGGTCAAAAACTGACGATGCGTCTTCTTGATCGTGAAAATTTACGTAGTTTCGATGAACTCTTTATGCATGCACCGCAAGTCGCCGATCGTTTGCGTAAGACCATCCAAGGTCATACCAAAGACGGTGGTTTGATTGTGGTTTCGGGACCAACCGGTTCCGGTAAATCGACAACTCTTTACGGTATTATTCAAGAAATTGATCGCGCATCGCGTGCAGTTTATTCCGTTGAAGCACCAGTTGAATATGACATGCCTTTGGTTGATCAGACCTCAGTGACCGATGGCTCGGCCAATAGTATCGCTGAAATTATTCGTGCTCTCATGCGTCACGATCCTGACGTTATCATCGTCGGCGAAATGCGTGACAGTGATACAGTGGAAGCAGCGTTGCGCGCCACGGAATCAGGCCACTTGGTTATCACCACCGTTCACTCTGTGGATGCTTTGCATACGCTCGATCGTATCGATGGTTTCTTGAGCTCTGCTTATCGTACCAGCGGTCTCTATATTTTGGGTCACGCTTTGGTCGCCAGTCTTTCACAGCGTCTTGTCAAAACAGTATGTCCTGCTTGTCATAAGACTGAGCAAGCGATCGACGTCTTTAAAGAGCAAGAACGTTGCAGTGATATTGGTATTAAACCAGAAGAATATGTGGCCCTTGCTAATCGCGAAGGGTGTGATTTGTGCAATCACACAGGCTTCCTAGGTCGTACGCTTGCTCTTGAAGCGATGTTCCCACCCGAAGATCAGGCGAGCCGCCGTGCTATTACAGAAATGATGGTCTCCAACGTAACCTCTTCAATTGTCGATGTTCCCGGCACTATTTATATGGCCCGCCGGCAATCAATCGTTGATCTGATCCGACGCAATGCCGTTGATGCCAATATGGGTGCTGCGCTGCTCATCGAAGAAGCAGCGTCACGGCATGCTCGTTAAAGGCAGGGTGCCATGAAATTGTATCATGCCAAGTTCGTACAGCCCCGTCCGGGCGGCATGGATGTTATCGAAGACGATTTTTATCTTCCAGATAAACATTCAGTTCGTCGCCAGCTGCGCAATAAGGGTTACTACCCCATCAGTATTCAAGAACAAAAACCTCCCATGTTTGAGTGGATGAGCGTACGCACTCGTAATTGGCAGATGCAGTTGCTGCGCGCATTGCGCTTTCAAACAGGTACAGCCTCTGCTGGTACGGCGCTTTTGAATATTATTGAAGGTGAAGCTGATCCGCGTCGCCGCCTTGCCTTTCTACCCACACGTACTGTGTTGAAGGGTGGCGGATCTTTCTCTGATGCTCTGCGTGAGTTGCGTTTAATGGATTCCGCCACCATGGCGATCATTACCGCCGGCGAGCGCGCCGGTGATTTAAAAGGTGTTATTCAGCACGCCATCGAACATACGAGTGAAAAAGGCAAACAATATAAAACCGTCATTGCAGCTTTAAGTTGGTTGACTTTCGACATTATCAATATCGTCGGTGCTATTTGGGGCGCCCAATTTGGCTTTATTCCTTATTTGAAAAATCAAGGCGTAAAAAATGCAGATCCCGAAGCGGGTGCGCGTTTTGAGCATGCTATTAAGGTTGCGAGTTGGATCAATGGCTCACTGTTAGTTCTTATTACGGGCCTCATTCTTTTTGCCGTAGGAACAGTCGCTCTCTATTGGACGAACCGTCATAAACCCGATCACTTCACCTCACGCTGGCTGATGAAGGCGCCTCTCTTCTCAAGCTATTTGCGCAATGTGAGCCTTCAAGACAGCTGTAAATTGATGAAACGTCTTTTGAACGGCAAAGTTCCCCTTGCGGATGCAATTGAAATTATTATCGACAGTATGGTTGAGCCCTCCGCACGACTTTATTGGTCAGAAAGCCGTGCCCGCGTTATGGCCGGTGTTGAGCCTTCTCGCGCTTTAGCGCGTTGGCCCTTGACGCGCGCGGAACGCGATCAGATTGTCACCATTCAATCTGTTGATCAGTTGGCTGAAGTTTATGGGGCTATCGCAGAAGAACGTGCTTTGATGGCCAAAGCCGACCAGAGACGAATCACCATCGGGGGTATTATGATGATGATGTTCTTCTTTGGCGCAACCGTCCTCACCATGATCTATTTGCTCACCATCCAAAATCAAAGCTTCCTCGACAGCCTCAATACGCTCCGGAATTAGTATGAAAATTGACCATTCCAAATATGTGGAACAGCTCAAGGCGGCGGTTGGTAAAATCGGTGCGTTCTATAATAAGCTCGCCTCCGGAAAATCTGCTGTTGATAAAGGCATCACAGCTTCTGGCGCAGCCGAAAGCTCAAGCTCAGATAGCTCCCTAGCTAAAGTGCTATTGGGATCCTTTGGTGGTGTTGAAGAATATTATTTTCCTGCCGATCTTATCGGCGGAACATGTCCACGCGTTGTCGGTGAAGAAGAAGATATTGTTTGGAATGCTGCGGCAGAAGCCTGTGATACAGAGCGTGTTCATGTGGTTTGGCAATCCGTTGAAAATAAAATCTGGTATTTAGCGGTGCGGTCTGCGGATTTAGCATCACATGCCAACACCTGGTGCCCTTTTGCAGCCATGCTGCCCGGCATGAAAGGGGCTCCACCCCCCCCCGTTTGCTACACTTATTATGGCGATGAATCGGCAACCATGATGTTGATCACGACCGAAGGTCTTCAAATCTTCCGTGGCACAGGTCTTGTTGTGCGTGCAAAGGCAGAGCGTTCGGCGCGCGAATTGGGTGATGCTCAAATCGTTGAGCTTATTCCTGACCGCATTATGCAGTTAAGTGTAGTGCCTTGGTATTCTTTGTCGCTCTTCGAAGATCGCGCACGTCGCGTCCTCGCAGCCACAGCTGTTTTCGTAGCTCTTTTGTTAGCCGGCATCTCTTTTGTCATTTGGCTCTTTGCGAGTATGTCGCTGATTGGCGCTAAACGCGATATGAGTGAAACTGTGCAGCGTACGCGCGAAAAGACAATGAAGCTTATGGGGACAGCCGAGAAGTTAAGGACCAGCCCTATGCGTGATCAGCTGGCCAAATTTACACAATTGAATGACGGGCTTCTCAATCTCAATGGGTTTCTTGAAGTCTATGAGATCAAAGATAATAAGGCCCGCTGGCGCGCTGTCGTTCCTGCAAACGTTACAGCCGATCGTATCAATGAGCTGGGTGGTAAAAATATTGAAACAGTAGCGCAGGGTATTGCCATCGGTAATGCCGCACAGATCGAATATGAAGCTGTTACGACAGGTAAGAAATAATGGCGTTTGATACTAAAATACTCATGAAACTTTTCTCGCCCAAGATTACCGGGAAGGCGATGGAAACGTTTGATCGCGCCACGACCATTGTTGTTGGCGCGTGTTGGGGTGGTGCTGTTTTGATGATGGCTTTTGGCGTCTATACGATGACGCTTTCGATATCAGCAAAGCGTGATTCGAATGAGGCGCTTGCGGTCGAGCCAAGCCTGCCGCGCATTGTAGAAAAAAATATTGATACGCGTACAGCGCAAGCTGTCGCCGAACGTTTAGGAAAACGCTTTCCCGATTTGAACTTTTCTGTACAGAACAATCAGGGCGTTGTTGTGACGGCTATTGATGGCTCCAAGTTCCGCCAATGGCTTTCATCTTTGAGCTACATCGATACAATCGCACCTGAATATAACTGGGCCATCCAGCAATTCTGCGTCGGCAAATGCCATGGTGGTGATTTGATGCGCGCAGCCCTTGTCGGCAAAAAAGTCTCTATTGAAGCTCCACCACCCTAATAGCAATTGAGACAATTCCTTGCCACTTACTGCGTTGCAGGATTGACTTAGGGTTAGGAAAATTTTATGAATAGAATCAGATCCTTGTGATTTGTTGCGTTCGCGAAATCTTCTCCAGCAATGCTTTTTAATAGGTTTTGTGTAGGATAAATGCAGACGAATAAAGCGAAGAAAAGCGTGTAAGCAAGTGCAGGAGTAGTCTAGGGTTATCGGGAGGATGAAAAGAATGATTCGTGCGCCGCAGACGATAGAACAACGTTTCAATGCCAGCGCCGGCATCGCCATTGGCCCCATCCTTTTTATCATTGCTATTCTCGCCATTCTTTCAGCTGCGATTGCAGCAGGTAGCGGATCTTTCACATCAGGCACCGGTCAAGAAAGTAACCGTACAAAAGCGTCAGCCCTTATTCAGATTGGTGAAAATCTGAAAATTGGTATGGATCGCATGATGATGGGTAATGGGATTTCTTTTGGTAGCTACGTCATCAATGCTGCCAACACGATAAATAATAACGATCTCTTCTCCCCAACCGGCGGTGGTATCACCATTCCTTCGGCGGCCATGTCAAATGCACCAGGAACAGATGTTTGGTATTATCCAACAGGCGCTGTGCCCTCCATGGGCACCAACAATGCCGAACAGCTTGCGGTTTTAAAAATTGCTCCCGGCGTATGCAATGAAATCAATTCACGTGTGAGCGGTGTTGCGACAGCAGCAGGCGCTGATCTTGGTGATTTCACCACATATGGCAGTGATATCCCCATCTCGAATATGAACAGCTGGCAATTGCCGGGTAAGCCAATTGGTTGTGTCAATAATACCAACAGCACAACCTCAGGCACATACTTCTACGAAACTCTATATATTCAGTAAGATTGGCGTGCGTTAGGCCGTAGGCTTAGCGCGCCAGTTTTTCAGCCATATATCAAATTCATTGGCCGGCATTGGCTTGCCCATAAAGAAGCCTTGAGCGTAATCACAGCCTCGTTCTGAGAGCATCCGCCATATACGTACATCTTCAACACCTTCAGCAACAGCTTTAAGGCCAAGGTTGTGCGCCAGATCAATAATGGAGTTGACGATCACAGCACAGTCTTTGTTGTTGACCATATCAATGACGAAGCTTTTATCGATTTTCATTTCGCTGAAAGGCATGCGCTGCAACTCACGCAAAGAGGAGTGGCCGGTGCCAAAATCGTCAATGGACACGCCTATATTGCGAATACGCATGCGTAAAAGAACGTCCATAGTGCGCGTGACATCACGCATAGCTTCGGTTTCAGTCACTTCCAGAATAAGCTTTTCTGGGGGAACACCATGTTGCTTACAAAGCTCAGCGATACGGTCTGGCAATGTAAGATCAAGAAGTGTTGAAGCCGTAACATTCATCGACAGACTTAACTCTTCACCCGCCTGATGCCATTTAGCGACTTGGTTCATCGAGGTACTGACAACGACATCAGTGAGAGCTTGCATAAGGCCATCATTGACGACTTGCTCGAGAAAAGCATCTGGCGGCAAAGTGCCACGATGAGGATGTGTCCAACGTGCGAGGGCTTCAGCACCTTTCACGCGGCGGGTCGCCATTTCAATAACAGGCTGGTAATGAAGGGTAAACTGGCCGCTCGCAATGGCTTGCGCCAAATCTTCAGAGGTAGAGTTGCTGCCGCCAGCAACAATCTGATCGAACATAGATCCGAGCACGGACATATTCAGTGGTTTTTCAAGCGCAGCAATAACATTGAGGCCATGCGCACTACCTAAGCGACGTGCGCTATTAAGCACACGCGCATCGCTCCCACTGATTAAACAAAGCTTGGCGTCTTTGACGTGCTCAGCCAAAAGACGTAAGAGTTCGACACCGTCTGTATTCGGCATCATAAGATCGAGCATGATGAGGTCGGGCTTAAAGCCGACGAGAGATTCTAGAACTTTTTCAGGATTATTGATGGCCTTGACCTGCAAGCCACGGCGCGTGCCAATTTCGACGATCAAATCGCAAATATCTTCTTCATCATCGATAATCAGTAAATTCATATCTGTCTCTAACGATCCTTAAGCTGAAGCGCGCGTTTCAAGTGAAGTCAAAGAAGCCGGAGCGGTTGCTTCCTGTTTCAATAGGTTAGCAATGCCACGGCGGATGTCCACAAGACGATAGGGCTTTTCAACGATAGGCACAGGATGTTCGCTCAAGAAGCTTTGGACATGGGAGGATAGGGTATCGCCTGTAACATAAATAATCTTGCCGAGGTAAGAAGGCAACTCTCGTCCTAAAGCCTCGTAAAGCGCAGGCCCATCCATGACTGGCATACGTAAATCGCTGACGATAACGTCAAATGCATTTTTATGCAGTTTTTCAAGGGCAATGGCCCCATTCGCAGCAATATCAATATAATGACCTTCAGGTTCCAAAAGATCAGCCAATGTTTGAGCAATCTCAACCTCGTCATCGACCAAAAGAATTTTCAAATTCTTAGGCAAGACATCGCTGGCTTGAGACTGTGGATCTTGTTGTTCTACTGCAGCCTCTGACATGGGCAGGCTGATAATGAAGGAAGCGCCGCCCCCGGGGTTATCTTCCAAGAGCATCTGACCTTCATGCGATGCAACAATATTGAGACATAAGGAAAGCCCAACGCCCGTGCCACCCTTACTGCTTTTCGTTGTGAAGAAGGGCTCAAAAACACGCGTGCGCAAATCTTGAGGGACGCCCGGGCCTGTATCCGTCACGCTTAACATGACGTGGTGATCTTGTGTGTGCCAACTCCGAATAGTAATGCGTTTTTTACCCTGCCAGCCCTCCATGGCTTGCGTAGCATTGAGAACGAGATTGGTGATCACTTGCGTCAATTGATCACCATCGCCTGTAATTTCCGGAAGTTCAGCATCAAGTTCAAGTTGAATATCAATTTCACCCGTGCGGATCTGAAAGCCTAAAAGCTCAAGCGCTGAATTGACGATTTCATTTAATTTTATTTGTTTGCGCTCAGGCGGTTTGCGGCGGGCTAAGGCTAGGAAGCTTTTAACAATACGTGAGCAGCGATCAGCGGCCTTAAAGATTTTTTCGCCGCGTGCAATGATTTTGGGCTCAGGTGAACCTTCCATCAATAATGTCGCTTGACCCACAACAACTGAAAGCGGGTTGTTCAATTCATGGGCGACACCCGCCAAAAGGCCACCTAAAGCCGCCATTTTTTCGCTTTGTTGGAGTGCTTCCTGCTGACGGGCAATTTGAGCTTCAGCACGTTTACGCTCCGAGAGGTCATAGAGGCCAATCACCATGGCGTCTTCGTTTTGATAGCTAATACGACGGGCGGAGAGAGCTGCGTCTAATTTACTGCCGTCGCCACGCTCGATGCTGACTTCTTTGAGGTTAACTTCATTGCCTTTGCTCATCGCTTCTAAAATCTGTTGGCGCGCATCGACATCTGGAATAAAGCGATCAATAAAGTCATGGAGCAACTTGGTTTGAGGTGATCCAAGCAATTGTTCAGCGCCAGGGCTTGCGTAAAGGACGATTTGGCTGCGTAAGCTGACAATCATAACAGGAACAGGATGCGCTTCAGTGATGCTACGGAAACGAGCTTCAGAAGCACGCAGCGCGACTTCACTTTGTTTGCGAGCCGTAATATCGCTGGTTGATCCTACAAGACGAATGATGCGGCGGGTGAGGGGATGGCGCATCGCAACAGCTTTCGAGTGCAGCCAACGGCGTGTTTCACCGTGAGCGATGCGATATTCAATATTGATGGTATTGATGCCAGGGTTACGACGGAAACGTCGCAAGGCCTCACGCACAATGCGACGGTCACTCGGCACCATAAGACGTATCCACATTTTGAGATTGGCTGTGGTGTTCTCAAGACGCAGACCAATAATTTTGCGGAACTGATCGGAAAAAAAGACATCGCCCGTTTCTAAATTCCAATCAAACAAACCTTCGTTGGCGCCACGTGTGGCCAAAGCAAAACGTTCGTTACTGGTGGCAAGAGCTTTTTCTTTTTCTTCCTGACGCGCAGCAAACTGACTTGCGATAACGATGGCAAACATAAGGGCTGCCATTGAATAGGCCATATAAGTAAGATTTTGGCTGCTTTTTGCGCTTACAATATAGCCAAGGTTATAAAGAGGCTCAGCTAAGGCGCCGGCTAAGAAGAAGGTGAAGGCAATAATATGTGTAAAGCTACCGCTCACCCCTTGTCGCAAGCCAGCTGTACCAGCACCTAAGACAACGGCAATCGTCAGGGTGCTGAGAGCAGGTAGCGCAAAACGTACTTGACCTAAATCAAACATAGAGGCGATGAGCAGGCCCACAAAAAGTCCACTTAAAGCAAAAAGCGGCATGCGGAAAGCTGGACTGTTCACTTCAACTTCTAAGAAGTAATAAGTGAAGAACACGCTAAAGATACACGAGAAGATCATGCTGTAACTGGTCAGCAATTCACGTGTGGTTGGCAGAAAAAGACCAACCTGGTTCATCAAAAGATTATTGGTGCTTGCAATGTTGATGCTGAGGCAGACAAGTAAGAACAAGAGAAACACTTGTCCTTTGTCGCGCATAACCACCCAAATGAAAAAGAGGTAGGCTGACGCCGTTACCATCACACCAAGGAAAAGTCCGAAAATCAGGCTGGCTGACTTATCGCCAACATCATCAAAACTATTAGGCAGCGCTGCCCAAGCCGGCGCCGGTACGGCCATCCAAAAAAGGCTCAAAACTGTCAGCGCACAAATTGCAGCACAGGGCTTCGCAGTTGCGAGACAAATGAGGCGTTTGAGGGGAGAGTTTTTCAGCACTAGTTTGCCTATGAATCAGCCACGTTGGAGTGGCGAAGGATCATTATCTCGAGCGAGTGGTTAAAGATTTTTAACTAATTGTTGATTTTACGGGTAAGTCGCTAAAATATAGTCAATAATCAGTGTTCAAAGCTTCCAAAAGCAGCCTCCGTAGCCTAAAAACGAGTTTTCCAGGGAGAATCATGTCTGAATCCGACAAGCGCGTAACCGACGAAGAAGCCCTCGCTTTTCACTCTCAGGGCCGTCCCGGTAAGCTGCAAATTACGCCAACGAAACCCCTCGTTACCCAACGTGATCTTTCGCTGGCCTATTCGCCTGGCGTCGCCGCTCCTTGTTTGCGTATCGAACAAGATCCAGATTCTGTTTATGACTACACGGCGCGCGGAAATTTGGTTGCTGTTATCTCAAACGGTACCGCCGTTCTCGGTCTCGGAGATCTTGGTGCTTTAGCATCAAAGCCTGTCATGGAAGGCAAGGCTGTGCTCTTTAAGCGCTTTGCTGATGTTGATGGTATTGATCTTGAAGTGAACACCAAAGACGTCGAAGAATTTATCAACTGTGTGCGTTTCCTCGGTCCTTCCTTTGGCGGTATTAATCTCGAAGATATCAAGGCACCCGATTGCTTTATTATTGAGCAGCGCTTGCGCGAGCTCATGGACATACCCGTATTCCATGATGATCAACATGGCACAGCTATCATTGCAGCAGCGGGCTTGATCAATGCACTGGACCTTACAAAGCGTTCAGTCAAAAAACTCAAAATGGTTGTCAATGGCGCTGGCGCTTCAGCGATTGCTTGCGTTGAATTGTTTAAAGCACTTGGCGTGCCGCATGACAGCGTCATCATGTGCGATACAAAGGGCGTGATTTATAAGGGTCGTACAGAAGGTATGAACCAATGGAAATCCGCACATGCTGTTGAAACCAAGCTTCGTACATTAGATGAAGCTCTTAAAGGGGCTGATATCTTTGTTGGCTTGTCAGCGAAAGGTGCGGTTACTCCTTCTATGGTCAAAGATATGGCCAAAAACCCGATCATTTTCGCTATGGCAAATCCTGATCCTGAAATCACGCCAGAAGAGGTGCGCAGTGTACGGCAAGATGCCATCGTAGCGACAGGGCGCTCTGACTATCCCAACCAGATCAACAATGTTCTTGGTTTCCCTTATATTTTCCGCGGTGCACTAGACGTTCGTGCCTCCACCATCAATGATGAAATGAAGTTGGCGGCAGCCCGCGCTTTAGCTGAATTGGCACGTGCTGATGTGCCCGATGAAGTTGATGATGCGTATGGCGGCCGGCGCCTGCGTTATGGGCCTGAATATATTATTCCCGCACCTTTTGACCCACGCCTTGTTGTTGAAATTCCAACAGCGGTTGCAGAAGCCGCAATGAAAACAGGTGTTGCGCGTAAACCCATCACTGATTTTGAGGGCTATCGCCGTACTTTACGTTCACGTCTTGATCCAACAGCGACAAGCCTTGAATTGATCTTCGAGACAGTTAAGAAAAACCCACGCCGTGTGGTTTTTGCTGAAGGTGAAGAAGAGCGCTCCATCCGTGCTGCATTACAGTTTAAAGCAGCCGGTTACGGCACACCTATTTTGATTGCGCGCGAAGAAGTAGTAAAAGAACAGATGCAAGCCATGGGCTTGCCCGAAGAAGACGTTCTTGAAATTCACAATGCGCGTCTGTCTCATAATAATAAGAAATACGCTGACTATCTTTATAAACGCCTGCATCGCAAAGGCAGCATGCAACGTGATTGCCAACGTATGGTCAATCAGAACCGCAATATTTTTGCAGCTACGATGGTAGCCATGGATGATGCTGACGCTATGGTAACGGGATTGACCCGTAACTTTATCGTCAATTTTGATGATGTTCGTCGTGTTATCGATCCTATTGCAAGCGGCGCGTTTGGTCTTTCCATTGCTATTGCGCAAGACCGTACGGTTTTCTTGGCTGATACAGCTGTCAATATTGACCCCACACCTGAACGCTTAGCTGAAATTGCTATACAGGCAGCGTCTTGGGCCCATCGCATGGGCCATGAGCCACGCGTTGCTTTCTTGTCTTTTGCTAATTTTGGTCAGTCTTTACGTGCTCATGGCGAGTCTATGCGCGAAGCTGTGCGTGTACTCGATAACCGCGGCGTGAAATTTGAATATGATGGCGAGATGGCCGCAGATGTTGCGCTCGACTTCGATTTAATGAAACGCCTCTATCCTTTCTGCCGTTTGACTGCCGCTGCCAATGTTTTGGTTATGCCGAATTTGCAGGCAGCAAATATCGCAGCCAAGCTCGTGCAAAGCGTAGGTGGAACGACAGTTTTGGGGCCAATTCTGAGTGGTTTGCAAAAACCAGCGCAGATTGTGCGTATGGGCGCTACGGTCTCAGATCTAGTAACCACCGCTGTATTAGCAGCTTACCAGACCGTCAAAGGCTAATTTTTAGGCTGCTTTCTGTAAGCCAATATTCAGTTTGGCTTCAGTGCGTGCTTTCACTTCATCAACCGTCACATCGGGTGCGAGTGTTGTAAGTGTCAGGCCTTGGGGTAAAAATTCAAATTCGCCAAGATCGGTGATGATCTTATTGACGACTTTGGATCCTGTCAGAGGCAAAGTACACTTCTTAACAAGTTTTGCTTCGTTTTTAGCGTTATGTTCCATGAGAACGATCACGCGTTTAACGCCGGCGACGAGATCCATCGCACCACCCATGCCTTTGACCATTTTACCAGGGATCATCCAATTGGCAATATCGCCTTCCTCAGATACCTGCATGGCGCCTAAAATGGCGAGATCAACATGGCCGCCACGGATCATGGCAAAGCTTGTCGCGCTGTCAAAATAGCTTGAATAAGGAAGTTCTGTGACAGTCTGTTTGCCGGCATTGATGAGATCCGCATCGACTTGGTCTTCCGTAGGGAAGGGGCCGATACCCAACATGCCGTTTTCGCTTTGCAAAACAACCCGCATGTTTTTGGGAATGTAATTTGCTACCAGCGTCGGAATGCCGATGCCGAGATTGATATAAAAACCTTCTTGCAACTCATTGGCAGCGCGCGCCGCCATATCTTCGCGTGTCCAGGGCATACTTAGTCTCCTTAAGCGGCTTTGCGCGTTGTGCGTTGTTCGATACGTTTTTCAAATTGGCCCTTAATCAAACGCTGCACAAAAATGCCTGGCGTGTGAACATTATCGGGATCCATCTGGCCGATGGGCACAATTTCTTCAGCTTCAACGACGGTAACCTTGCCACACATGGCAACCATAGGATTAAAATTGCGTGCTGTTTTACGGTAAATAACGTTACCTTCTTCATCGGCCTTCAAAGCTTTGACGATGGAGAGATCACAAACAATGCCACGCTCAAGGACGTATTTCTCGCCATTAAATTCTTTGATCTCTTTGCCATCAGCTACAATCGTACCCACGCCCGTTTTTGTATAAAAACCTGCGATACCAGCACCACCTGCGCGCATGCGCTCAGCCAATGTGCCTTGGGGATTAAATTCAACTTCTAATTTTCCAGATAAAAAAAGTTCAGCAAAAAGTTTATTTTCACCGACATACGAGGAGACCATTTTTTTAATTTGGCCACCTTCCATTAATTTTCCCAAACCAAAGCCGTCAACGCCGGCATTGTTGCTCACAATGGTGAGGCCTTTAACGCCTGAGAGCTTAATGGCTTCAATACAATTTTCTGGAATGCCGCAAAGACCAAAACCGCCGGCTGCGATTGTCATGTTATCGCGCAAGAGTCCGGCAAGCGCTTCAGTAGCATTTTTATAGAGTTTTCCCATGGACGGTCCTCGAAAGCTTAATGTGAAAGCCGCACAGTTTTGACAGGACTGCAAGGGGCGTCAAGAGGGCTTAACCATAGCTATAAACAAAACTATTTGTTGTCTTCGTATGCCTTGTTTTGTTAGGGTTCGCCCTCAAATTCATATTTTAAGATATATTATGAAACCTGTAATTGTTCACGTATTGACCAGCTTTACACGCGGTGGAGCCGAACTTGGCATCAATACTCTTATTGAAAACAATTTTTACGAGCATTTTGATTTACATGTCGTGGGCTTGATCCAAGGTAACGGCGGCATTTATGAGTATTTTGCAAAGAGACTTGGCGCCGACCGTGTGCATTGTTTGACTGACAAGGATAGCCTGCCACGCATTCGCGACTTACCCTTACTCTTTTCAAACCTCTTTAAAACGCTCCAAACTTTAAAACCTAAAGTCCTCATATTGTCCTTGGTGGGTGCTAATTTTGTAGGACGCTTCGTTGCCACCCTTTTTCCTAAAATACATGTCATTACATTTGAGCATAATGCGCAGATTCAAAATCTTTTGTTACGCGCAACGTCCTTTTTTATGTCATCAAGGGTTAACGCTATATTTGGAGATACACCCGATACCTTACGTCAAGCTAAGGCTTATTATCCGCTACGCAAGCCAGCGCATGTGGTTCCCTTAATCCACTTAGAAACAGATGGCATTACACCAAGATCAAAAGAAGTTCCGCTGCGGTTTAATATCCTATCGCTTGGCCGTTTGGCGCCGCAAAAAAATTACTTTGAATTGGTTCGCGCCGCCGCCTTATTAAAGCAGAAAGGCTACGCTTTTAATATTGCTATCGATGGCGAAGGCCCACAGCGTAAAAAACTTGAATGTGAGATTAAACGTTTAGGACTCAATGACTGTGTTCAACTTCGTGGCTTTATTGGTGATACTGAAGTGTTAGCCCGGCATCGGGCTGAGGCACATATTTATGTTCAACCGAGCCTTCATGAAGGTTTTTGTATAGCAACCGCTGAGGCTATGGGAGCTGGCATGGTGGTGGTTGCTACCGATTTCAATGGTTTGCGCGATTACGGAACGCTTACAAATCACATACAAATCGAAGGGTTCTCGGCTGAAAAGATCGCAAAGGCCTTGCAACACTGCATGGATAATTATGACGAATTGGCACCCCTTATGTCACGTTCAGCGCTTCGCACAGCAGAAAGTAACTTCAGTGGTGCTATCGTAAGAGAACAATGGGAAAGGGCTAAACAACAGCTTTTAGCCGCTGCTCATGAAATGGAGCCTCAACGCTCAGCAGTATTTCAAAAAACAGCTCGACAACAGACGCCCGAAAAGGTTTCTTAGTTTCGCGTGCTTTCGATCATGCCCACTTTTTGGCGTAGGGCATTCTTCCAAGCTTCAGTTTTTTGCGCATTAAAGGTTGTGCGATCTAATTGTGGTGCTGCGTTTGCTAGAAACTCGCCACATTTTGAAGCCGTCAATTGATCTTGAGACGTCATCTGAGCTGATGTCATGATGGGTTGTTCGGCTACACAAGCGCTGATTGTATCATTGCTACCATTAAACATGCAGGTTTTAGCAAGCACAATGCCGTTGGGCTCGGCTACAGCTACTGTAAAGCGGCCGGGTATTTTTGACGAGGGCGTCGTCACAAGAATTCTATTATCAATACGCTGATACCGCAGATAAAGATTGCGGTTCGTGTTCATCGTTGATGTTTCCATAAATCCGGGGTCGGCAACAATATTGGAACCGTTTTGAACATAACCACAGCGCAGCACAACTTGAGTGCCATCTTGGGTTTGCATACTGGTTTCAATGAAGCTGGGATATTGATCAAATTTCTGGCCATTGACGGATGCTTGAGCATGGGCAACAGCTGGGAGCGCAACACAAAGAGCAAAAACACCACAAACAACGGAACGCATGATCAACCTCCAATAAGACAGAAGGTGAGGGTAACAGCTGTCGTCTCAGATGACAATTATGCGGATTTAATGGTTTTTGCGGCAATCATGTTGAGAATTTTATCAACGCCCTTTTGGGCAACCGCAGAAATGGGATAAACCTCTTTCTTGCTAGCCTTTTTAAGGGCCGCAAGCTTGTTTTTGATATCGGCTGCACTGAGCGCATCACATTTATTGAGGGCAATGATCTCAGGTTTACGGGAGAGGCCCGCGCCATAGGCTTTCAGCTCGTTACGAATGGTTTTGTAGTTCTGGACCACATCTTCATCAGTGCCATCGATGAGGTGTAATAAAACTTTAGTGCGTTCAACATGGCCCAGAAAACGCGTGCCTAAGCCTTGGCCTTCATGAGCGCCTTCAATAAGTCCTGGAATATCAGCAAGCACAAAAGAGCGGCCACCGCGCCCATCTAATTGAACAACACCAAGATTGGGTGTGAGTGTTGTGAAGGGATAATCAGCAATCTTAGGCTTGGCTTTTGATGATGCTGCAAGAAAAGTTGATTTTCCGGCATTGGGTAAACCAATAAGACCAGCATCAGCGATCAATTTGAGACGCAACCAAACTTCACGCTCTTCACCAGGCCAGCCAGGAAGAAACTTACGGGGCGCTTGGTTGGTTGCTGACTTATAATGAGCATTACCAAAGCCGCCATCGCCACCTTTTAAAAAGATGACGCGCTGGCCTTTCTTGGTCATATCCAAAAGAACGGTTTCGCCATCTTCGGCTAAAACTTCAGTGCCAACAGGAACGCGTAGGACAATATCTTTGCCGTCCGCTCCAGTGCGATTGCGGCCAGCACCGCCACGGCCATTGCCGGCCGACTGATGCTGCTGAAAACGAAAATCGATCAATGTGTTGAGATTGGTAGCGGCTTCAAATATGACATCGCCGCCTTTACCACCATTGCCGCCATCAGGGCCGCCATGTTCGATAAATTTTTCACGACGAAAGCTAACGCAGCCAGGGCCGCCGGTACCGCTTTTGATGATGATTTTGGCTTGATCGAGGAACTTCATAATTGCACGTCATTCCTCGGCGCGCCGAGGGGAGGGCTTACTTTGCGGCTGTTTCGACCGAAACGTAAGTACGACCGCCGGTCTTTTCACGGAACTTTACAGTTCCAGGGACCTTGGCAAACAAAGTGTGATCTGTGCCCATGCCAACATTGTCGCCAGCAAAAAACTTGGTGCCGCGTTGACGTACCAAAATGGCGCCGCCCTTGGCTTCTTCGCCACCATACAACTTCACACCGAGACGGCGACCGGCGCTATCGCGACCGTTACGTGATGAACCGCCAGCTTTCTTATGTGCCATGACTAAACTCCTTCAATTCTATTAAGCGGCGTTGATGCCGGTGATTTTGAGGACCGTGAATTCTTGCCGATGATGCTTCTTGCGGCGATAATTTTGACGGCGCTTCTTCTTGAACACGATCAGCTTAGGGCTGCGCTTTTGCGCAACAACTTCGGCGACAACTTTAGCGCCTGAGATGAAAGGCGATCCAACGGTGACTTTAGCACCATCGCAAACCATCAATACGTCGGCGAGCTCAACCTTGGCTTTTGCATCGCCTGGAAGCTTCTCAACCTGAATGATATCGTCTTTGGCAACTTTGTATTGTTTGCCGCCAGTCTTAACCACTGCGAACATCGTCTTATTCCTTTATGTGTAAAGCGCGTTAGCTTTATGCCTAAGGCACAGCCCGCGGACGGGCGTTTTTGGCCAAAATAGTCTGGAAAGTCAAGGGAAAGCGTAGGCAACTAATAGGTTGAATTGACATGCTATCTGTAAAAAGCCTTTAATAATCGCATATTTAAAGGATACAGGCTTACGAATGTCATTATTTGCAGTTTTTATTGATCAAGCAGGGCAATGGAAAGCTTTGGACATCAGTGCCCAATGGGATGGCTGTAAGGCTAATTGTACGGATATTCATGAATCGACCAAAAGTAGCCGAATAGATGTTCCAGGAGATTGGTGTTTTATCGAGGCTCCTGACGAATGGCTGGCAGTTGAAAAAGCGAGTGCTTCGCCTTTAGGTAAATCACCAGAGCATTTGGAAAGTAACAGATCATTGAAAAGAAGGTATTTTATACCTACGGCAGGTTTTTATGGTTTGCAGTCTTAATCTTCATTACCCCGCTCAGGATCAGGCGTGCGGCGCATAAGCCAAACAACGCCAAGCAAATCATAAGCACCTTTAATGGCGCGCCCCAAAAAATCAGATTTCGATAGACCAACTTCGCGTGGACGATCATTCACGGGCGTAAAAATAGTTTCGTGTCCATAGAGCTTGAGTAAAGCCGGCATGAAACGATGCAACCCATGAAAGAAGGGGAGCTCTAAATAACTATCGCGCGGGAAAACTTTTAAGCTGCAACCCGTATCAGGACAATTATCATTGAGAAGGCTTTTACGTATTTTATTAGCAAAACGGCTAGCTAATCTTTTACCCGTTGTGTCTTTGCGATTAACGCGAATACCGGCAACGAGAACTTTACGCTCCATGCCTTTTGACCAGGCAAGATCAAGAAGGCGTGGCGCATCAGAGGGATCATTCTGGCGATCGCCATCAATCGTCATGACCCATTGTGAGCGAGCACGGCGCACACCATTACGAATAGCAGCGCTCATACCGAGGCGTTTAGGATGGCGCACAAGTCGTACGGCTGGGTTTGAGGCCTGAGCTTCTTTAATCTCGGCTACAGTGCGGTCTTCACTGCCATCATCGACGCAGACAATCTCAAAATTGTTGGATGTAGGTGCATAACCGCTGAGCGCTTCAGAAATCTCTTTGATCAAAGGCAGCACATTGCCGGCTTCGTCCAACATAGGGATAACAACGGAAAGAGAGGGCTTTTGATCAGGCACGGTTAAATCCAAGGTTTCATAAGATGCATGGCATTTAGCAAGGAAGTGGCCTTAAAGGTAGCCCTATTGGGATTTTTGCGATTTTACGTAAATACTTTGCCTTTCAGGGGGATTTTAGCTATTACAGCCGCCTTCCGGGGTGTTGTACCCCGCAAAAAGCGTAGCACCCGTAGCTCAACTGGATAGAGCATCTGACTACGAATCAGAAGGTTAGAAGTTCGAATCTTCTCGGGTGCGCCATTTTCAAATTAAAGGCCAAGGCCTTTTTTCAAACAGGACGTGTAAGCCCTTTCCGCGCGCGCGGAGACATCTTTAAGCGCATCAACTGCTTTTGGATCAGGAGCGCGCGTGATTGGGCCAGTAATCCTACCCGGTCTATCCCCAACTTTTGCATATTCAGCGTTGGATTGATCAACTGGTGATCGCCCATAAATTGAAGAAATACCTTCAGGAGGCGCATTTCTGGGTGGGTCCAGATCTGATGGAGGTGGGGTGAATGTGGTTAGGGTTGATGTCAGACTCCATTGCAGGTCTTTGCCATCGGGTGTTTTTGTAATTTGAGAAACAGCGAGAGGTCGACCTCTGACACCATATTTTGGTTCTACAAAAAACTCTGCCTTTGGATCAATGGCTCTTGCTGTTTCCGCAAGACAGGTTTCAACAGTTTGACGTGAAGGTGTGTTTGCTGATGGCGTTGCGGTTTGGGCTTGCGATGGAGTTGCTGCCAAACTGCTTGCGACAGCTAAAGCTGCCCAGGGTCCATTTGTTGCCATATGTGGCTCCTCAATTGAGAAAAACACTATATCAAAAAATCTGAACGCAACCATTAACTGGATTGCGTTTGATAAGATCGGTACTTAATTTCGTATTAATCATAATTCCAATTTATATCTGCGTTGTTAGCGACTTGGCTTTTTCAAAATCAACAGATTGTGCCCCACTATTACAGATGAGCACTTTTTAAATCTGACATGTTCTTAAAGGGAGATATCGTGCCATCGCGCCAGGGCTTGATAATCTTACCAGCATTAATATTGACTGCCCCACTGGCTGTTATGCCATTTTGTGTAAGCCATTCATTGACGAGATGATAGCCAAAGCTATAGCCAAACCATTTGGGGTACGTACCGCCTCTTTCGCCAACAAAGATTTCAGGGAAACCCTGAAAATCTCTTTTCAGTAACATTCCTTTTATCGGATCTTCGAATGCCCGTAGGCGTTTCTTTGCTAGGGCAAGAGCGATGGGAGGTACATCATTCATAACTTGTGCTTCAAAAGCTTGAGCTAAGCCTTCTGACACAAGGTGCTGGCCTAAGGTCTTGCCATAACCAACGCCTAACTCACGAACCACATGATGCCATTCATGGGCAATAACTGTTGTGATGCATGGATGTTGGTCTGGAAATTGATAGACAGGAAATCGCGTATCGAAAATAACAGACATGTTATTTCCACCGGCAGTACCATGAACGGGGAGGCTTTTACTATTCTCACCTCTTCTCACGGCAACATGGAAGTGTATGTCCTTAGGGCCTGGCAGAAATTCTTGGCAAACCTCAAAAGATCTTGTGAGACAGGTAGCTACCGCTTGCCTATCATCTTCTGAGAAACGGTCACGAGGATCGTCATATAAAAATGTAAGAGCCATAAATTTTCAGACCATAAAATATATGCATAGGAAGCTATCGTTACCTCTAGACCCCGGCAAGTCCAAGTTATGCTTAAGACTGCAGTGATTATAGTTAAGGTGGGTTGTTTTTTATAAGGGGCGGGTCTAGACCATGATGATGCAGAAGGCATCCCCGCGGCATATTTTAAGCTGGCTTATCGTCGCCACGCTTATTTTTCAGGTCCTCATACCTGTTGGCTTTATGCCGCGCTTTGATGACTTCACAATTGGCGGTATCAAAATCACCATTTGTGGTGCTAATCAGTCTAAAGACATCAATAATGGTGATCTCAAACATCAGAAGGCTGGCTCATCCTTCTGTGATTTTGCACTTTCGCATAGCGTGGGACTTGAGCCGGTAATCCTTCAGCTCCTTGCTTTAATCGTGGGTGTCTTGAGCGCAGTGATCATGTCGCTGTCCTATCTGCGGCGCTATGAAAAAGTATCCAATCTTTGGGCCCGAGGTCCACCACTACTCCTGAACTAAAAAATAGCAGCCATGGCTTTCGCCATATGTTTATCTTTCAGGAGTATCACAATGAAATCGTTTTTGCCGTTTATGGCCGTCGTGCTTTTTGCGCCACTCGCCTCAGCCCATGTTGTTGCTGATCCTAATACAGGTAAGGCCAACAGTTATTTTAAAACATCCTTTCGGATTTCGCATGGCTGCGATGGTAGTGCCACTGTTCTCGTGCGTATCAAAATGCCAGCAGATATCACATCTGTTCATCCGCAAAATAAACCAGGCTGGACCGCTAAAATCATTCATCACAAAGATAAAACTGTCCCTTCACATCATGGGAATGGCGTGCAGAAAGTGGTGGATGAAGTGATTTGGACGGGCGGACCTTTGCCGCCAGATCAATATGATGAGTTTGGTCTTGTCATGAAGCTTCCTAACACACCAGATGAGACGCTGTGGTTCCCTATAACCCAACAATGCAGAAAAGGCATGAGCCATTGGGTTGAAATCCCATCGAAGGGACAGGCCTGGGGTGCGATGAAATCGCCAGCACCTTTTGTTCGCATTACAAAAGCAGCGGAGTAGGTCATGTCTCCTACATCTTCTGCTGCAGTCATCTTGGCTGCACTGTTGGTCTGTGCTGTTCCTGCTTTAGCGCATCATGATGATGATATTCCAAAGATCGTCATTTATCCCGCAGAACAAGTCGGATCTCTTACGGTTCCAAGTGTTCGTGCTCAAGAAAAGGCGCTTGAGCAAACGGCAGGCTCTGTCGCTTTTGTCGATAGCGAAAAATTTAAAAATGAATATGCCAATACCTTGCGTGATGTTTTATCGGACACGCCAGGGGTTTTAGCTGAAACGCGTTATGGTCAAGAATTACGTCTTTCTATTCGAGGCTCAGGCGTCGCTCGTGGTTTTCATGCGCGCGGCGTAGAGATCCTCCAAGATGGCATTCCCAATAATCTTGCTGATGGTAGTGGTGATTATTATCAGATAGACCCGCTCTCCCTACGCTCTGTTGAGGTCTATAAGGGCGGTAATGGATTAGCCTATGGTTCATCGACATTAGGAGGCGCTGTCAATTTTGTAACGCCAACAGCCTATACGGCTATTGCACCAACAATTCTGCGATTAGATACGGGCAGCTTTGGAACTGTACGGCCCAATCTTCAATTCTCACGGATCGATGGTGATGTTGATTATCTGTTTAACGGTACCATGACGCATGCTGATGGTTACCGCACACATTCAGCGACCCAAAGCGAAGCCTTTAATGCCAATATGGGCTATAAACTCAGTAACAATGCCGAGACGCGTTTTTATCTGGGTAGTTTTGTTGTGGATCAAGAATTGCCAGGCGCCTTAACGCTAAGTGATGCGCTTCATAATCCAACAAAGGCTTCTGCCGCTGCCCTCAGTGGCGATCAGGCGCGTGATAGCCGCACACAACGCATTGCTAATCGCAGTAGTTTTAATCTTGGTTCTGGAAAGCTCGATATTGATACCTGGGGCATCCATAAGAGCCTCTTTCATCCCATCTTTCAGGTGATTGATCAGGATGGATGGACTTATGGATTTGCGCCTCGTTATACCGCGACGTTTAATCCGAGCGGCTATCGCAATGATTTTATTGGTGGCGCCCGTTTCTTTGGCGGCAACAATCAAGCTTTGCAATTCACCAATGTTAATGGCTCGCGCGGTGCACAAACCTTAAATGCACGACAAGATGCCTATAATTATGAGGCCTATTTTGAAAACCGTTTTTGGTTCTTGCCAGATGTAGCTTTGATGACGGGCGCCAAACTTTTTCACAATGAGCGCATCTATAATGATTTGGGAGGTCTTGCAGGAAACCCAACGCCAAAATCAGCAAGCAAAGCTTATGACGGCATCAACCCAAAACTTGGTTTTTTGTGGGAGCCGCAGCAGAATGTGCAGCTCTTCACAAATGTGACGCGTAGTCAGGATGTCCCAGATTTTACCGATCTGACACAAACCACAGCAACGACCACACGTTTTGTTCCTCTCAAACCCCAGGAAGCCATAACAATTGAAGTAGGATCGCGCGGTACGCAAGGGCGTTATGCGTGGGATGTGACGGCGTACCGCTCATGGCTGCGGCATGAACTACTTCAATTCACAACCAACGCATCTATTCCAGCAACGACCTTCAATGCGCGTGATACGCTTCATCAAGGATTAGAAATTGGTGGCAGCGTTGATCTGGCGCATGATCTCATCTCAGTAGGCGGCGACAAGGTTAGTCTCAGCCAGCTTTGGAACTATAGTGATTTTCATTTTGAGAGCGATCCGCAATATGGCAACAACCAGATTGCAGGTGTGCCAGAACATGTTTTGCGCACTGAGCTCACTTATAAAAATCATGCTGGCTTTTATATCTCGCCCATCGTTGATTGGGCACCTACCGGTGCCTATGCCGATCAAGCGAATACCTTGCGAGCTCCCAGTTATGTTTTGCTGGGGCTTCAGACGGGCATGCAGATCACAAAAGAGCTCCTCTTTTATGTTGATGCACGTAATCTAACGGGTGAACGTTATATCAGTGACATCAGCACAATAACGGATGCACGCGTTGTAGCATCGACCGCTATTTTCTATCCAGGCGAAGGGCGTAGCGTCTTTGCTGGCATTCGCTACGCATTTTAGGTGAAGCCCATTAACCAACTTTGAATCGGTCATAGACAGGCAGGCCGATTCAGAGTTAGGATTTTCCTATATTTTGACGCATAGAGAGAAAGTATAGCGTGTCGTACCACTCAAGCATTGTTAGTGGTCAGCTTCTTAAACAACCGCCATCTCCCATTGGCGCCTTACCCTATCGCGTGCTCATTATTGAGCCTGATCGTATCACAAGCCGATTAACGGCTCAGCATTTACGGGAAGAATGCGGCTGGAATGTTTCTAACCCTCGCAGTTTTGATGAGGCTTTGGATCGATTGCAGCGTTGCGAATTTGATGCTGTGGTTATGGAATTCTCAAGTTCACTCAGAACAGATGATGAGAGATTGGAACAAATCAAGCGTCTGCGCGCAATCACCACGGCTCCGTTGATTATAACCTCATATACTAAAGACAAAGAAAATATTGTTAAAAGTCTCAATGCTGGTGCCGATGAGTATATAGGCAAGCCCTATCATATTGCTGTCTTGGCGGCGCGTCTAAGAGTTTTCAAGCGCCGTGGCCCTACGAGCTATCGCGAGCCCCAGATTCAAGTTACGGATCGGTTGACGGTCGATTTAAATACCCGAGAGGTTAAAGTTGATGGGAATGTTTTACATTTCACGGATTTTGAATTTAGAATTTTTGAAGCACTACTCTGTCGCAGAGGCAATTGTGTCCCTCGTTATGACGTTGCCCGTAAAATATGTACGCGCGGGGATGATAGTGACAATTTAGTCAGCGTTGAAGTTGGGCGGATTAGAAAAAAACTAAGCGCCGTTTTGGGAAACGACGAGGGCAGACGCATTATCCAAACCGAGCGCGGCTTAGGATTTCGGGTGCCAGATTATGAGGAGTTAATGAGCAGGCCTGAGCAACGGCGCCCGTCTGTGGCTGAGGCCAACCCACAATTTACCTAATTCCTTGGCATTGCATAATCTCAATAATATCAGCATCATGCTGAGATGAGTTTATCTAATGCTCCAAGCACAAAAGTGGCTTTAGCGCTCGGCTCCAATATGGGCGATCGCATGGCGGCACTGCGACAAGCGGTGGCTGCTTTAGAGCCCTATATAACCAATGTAGAGACCTCACAGGTCTATGAAACCGACCCCCTCTATGTCACCGATCAGCCGGCCTTTTTGAATGCCGCACTTATTGGTGAGACTAAATTACCTCCTTTGGTTTTGCTTTGGGCCATTAAAGATTTAGAAAGCGAATTAGGGCGGCAGCCAACCTTTCATTACGGGCCCCGTACTCTTGATATCGACATTCTTTTTTATGATGATCAAAGCTATGTCACGCCTGAGCTAACCTTACCGCATGCGCGCATGGCTGAGCGTGAATTTGTATTGCGACCCTTGGCTGATATCGCACCCAACTGGAAACATCCGCAAACAGGATTGACGGTGAAGGATATGCTCAAGCAAATACCTTCATCTGATCCTAAATCACTAGGACCCCTTTTATCATGACCTTGCTCACAGAAAAAAAACCTCCTCTCATCATGGGCATTTTAAATGTGACATCGGATTCTTTTTCTGGTGATGGTCTTATGACATCCAGCGATTTTGTAGCGCAGGCCTTAAAGCAAGCTAAAGAGATGGTAAGAGATGGGGCTGCCATCTTGGATGTGGGAGGCGAGAGCTCACGCCCTGGAGCTATACCCATTGATGTGGCCGAAGAAATTCGTCGCGTTGTTCCTGTTGTACAAACAATTAGAAGTCAATTTCCCCAAATACCTATTGCGGTTGATACTGTGAAATCTCAAGTAGCGCGGGAAGCTCTCATCGCAGGCGCCACGATCATCAATGACATCTCAACGCTTTCAGATACAAATATTGCCGGCGTTGCTGCAGAATATAAGGCCTATCTCGTTATTATGGATAACCGCAGCAAGGCCCATTTAGTGGCGAATGATGCAGTTATTGGTAGCGAATATGGTGCTGCTGAAAGCGATGATATCGTGGAAGAAGTGAAGCGTAATCTGTTTGAGCGAATTACATCAGCTAAAGCCGCTGGCGTAAATGACAGTAAAATCATCATCGATCCAGGCATTGGTTTTGGCAAAACGCTTGAGCAAAATCTCACTTTAATCAACCAATGTGATCGCTTTAAGAATATGGGCTATCCCGTTTTATTAGGCCCATCCCGTAAATCCTTCATTGGGCGCTTATTGGATCTGCCTGTGGATGAAAGGTTAGAAGGCACGGCAGCCTGTGTGGCGATAGGCGCTTTACGGGGAGCTGATATCTTGCGCGTTCATGATGTGAAATTCATGGGGCGAGTCGCGCAAATGG
>JBASWO010000162.1:0-10416 GCA_049276515.1 Alphaproteobacteria bacterium | reverse complement strand
GGCTCAGGTGGATTAGTCTTGGTGCATGAGTACATTTCAAACTAACAAAACTTATATACAGAAAAGAATGCTTAATGAAGCTCTCCACCGAGTTTTCTGAAGATAATCGTGAGCTATGGCTTCAAATATCCCGTAATCCCGCTTGGGAACCATTTAGTTTTGTCGAACGCGTTGTTCGCGTAATTTATGAACATAGGCTGTGCAACGGCGATGTCGTCATTGACGGTGGAGCAAATCGTGGAATGCACACCTTGCCATTGTCAGAAAAAGTTGGTGAGAGTGGGCGCGTCATCGCTGTTGAAGCAAATCCTTTTTTGGCATCGCGTATAGAAAACTTTGTTCAAGAGCACCAAATTAAAAATATCGAAGTTATCAGCAAGGCCCTTGGTGCTAAAGATGGTTTTACTGACTTCAACATAGCAAAAAATTGTGATCCTTTGAGTGGGATACGTAGAAGGCCAGATTTAGTAGATCAAATAGTGGATGTTGTTCAGGTTCCTTTGATCCGTCTTGATACCATTGTATCTAACCTGAACTTGCCGAATATACGTTTTATAAAGCTAGATTTAGAGGGCGGTGAATATGATGCTTTATGTGGTGCGCAGCAAATTCTTCAAGCCAACGAAGGCCCACTAATCATTTTGGAAAACGGCAGACAATGGTCTGGGGATCTTTACGGGTTCACTAAAGATGCGTGGTTCAGTCTTTTTGAAAAAAATGGCTATAAAGTATTCGATCTTTTTGGCTACCCTTTCTCGCGCGGCGCATGGGACATGCCTGAGATGTGTTGGTATTCCATAGCTGCTAAAACTACAGAAGATGTACGTTTTGTTGAATCAGATTTGGAGCCTCTTATGCATATTGTCTATGATAACATGCCTCCTGTAGGACAAACCCCCTGGTCCACCCAAAAATTTAAATATGCGTATATCTGAATAAGCATTTATATATTCCTAGACATGACCAAGCATTTGAGCACTGATATATAACAGTATGGGATGCTTAAAACATTTTTTTAATGCTTTAAGGCCTATCAAATGCTTAAAGCAAATAGATAAGTACACGTGAAAGCATTACCTTTGGTAATGCGCCTGTCATAACCATTCTGTGTCTGACATTTTAGCTGTGCCATCCGGCACAGAAAAAGAAGTTAGCAAAAATCACCATCTGGGATGACGAAAAACACCAAATAGGAACGTTGAGAGACGACTGCGGACGATCAGGCGTGCGCAGTGGGATTTTTGGGATCTTTTTTAAAAACTTGTGAACCATAATTGATCATCTTTTATTAAAACTTTTTCGCTAATCTGACCTCATATAAAAAACTTCTTCCGGTGGTGCGCTACCGATCACATTGATGATCGAATGCTCGGAAGAAATGTAAAGTTACCACCATCAGCTAAAAGCCGATGAAGCCTAGCGAGGCAACAAACCTGAACCGGACAGTGAGCCGCGATCCACCCAGGAATGAGCTTGTGGACGGCCCGGCAATCTAGGTGAAGCCACTGTAACTGCAAACAATGGTGTTTGCGGTAACAGAAGGTTGTTGCCTATTGCCCGTAGCGTTACTCAAACATCATTTTCTAAGACGCGATGGCACTGGGCCTAAAGCCCATGCCCATGCGGCATATCTATCCGGTACCAAGCTGGATGATGGCTTTGGCCATACAGCTGATTTTACGCCCAAGGGCGGTATCCTGCATGCTGAGCTTTGGGTACCCAAAGATGCTCCGCTATGGGCAAAGGACAGAGGCCAGCTCTGGAAGCGTCTAGAGGTCCGTGAGGATAAAACCACACGTAAGGCTAAAGCTATCCTTGCCCATAAGTTCATAGGGGCATTACCCCATGAGCTGCCACTTGATAAGAACATCCTCTTCATCAAAGACTTCATCCGTGAGCAGTTTACCAGACGTGGTTATGCCGCCGATTGGGCTATTCATGCACCTGATCCAGGATCTGACAGCCGCAATTACCATGTTCATATCATGGTACCCCTCAGAAGGTTCGAGAATGGCGATTGGGCAAGGACCAAAGACAGGTTTCCAAAGAACTCCCCAGCCCTAAGCCTCTACATCAAGGAAAAGCAGGGCTCGTTCTTTCATCTGCAGAATAAATATCTGAAGAAAAACGGTTTCAGTCCGCAAATTACTCGATCTGATGGCAAGTGGATCGTGGTGGGAGGACGGGGCGTAACGACCCAAACCGCTCCAGCTGACCATGCAGCTCTATCTGCTCGGCGTGCGGAAGCGCTGGCTTCATCACCAGCCTCAAAGTCACAACCAGCTCCAACCTTTGGCAGCGGCCAAGAAACACAAAGCCAGAGAAAGATGCTGGGGCGTTACACGCAACTGATCAATCAGCAAAAAATGATCAATCCCAGCACAAAAGGTTGGCCGCCAGCTGCCGTTCGTGATTGGGAAGTTTGGGGCAAACGCAACCCACCAAAATTTTTCGCGCTTTGGCCTGAATGTGCAATCGGCAACTCATCACCCAGAAGCAATTTTTAACAAGGAGGAAGCATGGAGCAGGAAGTATTGAGAGTAAAAGATTTTTGTCAGAAATATGCAATTTCAAGAAGTTCATTTTATCGGGAAGTTTGGGATGAACGTCTGCAGGTCTTTAAGCGCGGGCGATGCACATTCATCGCCCGCGAAGAAGCCGAGAGGTGGTTCCATGATTTGGCGTACGTTAAATCTAAGGAGACGATGGATAGACGTTATTCGCCAGTCTTGAAGTCCACGTGAATGACTTTGCTGCTGCCATATCCGGAAATCTTATCCAGATAGTCAGCCCATTCCTGCATCATAACACGACGATCATCGAGGAATTTGGCACGGTCATAAGCCGCATCAACTTTATTGGCTGGAGCATGTGCCAATTGACGATCAACAACTTCATGCCTCCAGCCCAACTTCTCCTTGATCGTGGACATGGCCAAAGCCCGAAAACCATGTCCTGTCATTCGGCCTTTATATCCAAGCCTATTCAAGGCCCCTAGAACGGTATTGTTGCTCATATGCTGAAGTGGATGCGCAACGTTAGGGAAAACCCATTCCCATTTTCCAGTCAGTTCTTTGCGTTCTTTCAGCACTTTCAGGGTTTGACGGGCGAGGGGAACAATATGTTGTCGTCTCATTTTCATGCGCTCAGCTGGAATAGTCCATTCTTTAGTCTCAAAGTTGAACTCTTCCCACCGCGCATGAATAAGTTCACTCGTGCGTACAAACGTCAACATCAGAAGTTTAATTGCGTGTCGAGTTTGAATATAAAGCCTCGCGTCGTTACGCTCAAAAGATTGTATAAACTCAGGCAAATCGTCAGCATCAAGTGCTGCATAATGGCCTTTTCTAAAGGGCTTGAGAGCACCTTTAAGTTCGCTAGTCGCATCACGCTCAGCGCGTTCAGTTATGACCGCGTAGCGAAAAACCTGTCCACAGTATTGCAAGGCTCGACGTGCCATGACATGTGCGCCACGATCTTCGATTTTTCGCACAGCACTAAGAACTTGAATTGGTTTAATGTCTGCAATTGGCAATCTGCCGATTTGAGGAAAGATGTCCAACTCCAGCCGATGCAAAATGCATCGACTGTGTGTTGGTATCCACCGATCTTTATGATTGGCGTGCCATTCACGAGCAACTAGCTCAAAGGTTGTTGCTACTTTTAGCCGCGCAACATTCTTGCGATCAGCTTTGGTGGTGCCTGGATCGATTTTATCAGCTAATAGCTTGCGAGCTTGTTCGCGCTTCTCCCGAGCCACTAGTAGAGAAATTTCGGGATATTTTCCTAAGGCTAGACGGCGTTCTTTTCCAAAGAATTGATATTTTAGACGCCAGTATTTGCTGCCATTGGGATGAATTTCTACATACAAACCAAGGGCATCAAAGATGCGATAAAGTTTTTTGCTAGGTTTGGCGTTATCAATCTGTTTAGTCGTAAGCATGTTACCTCCAAAATCGAAGTGAAAGTTCGAGCTGTCGTTTCACTTTTTTGGGACCATCTAATGCTCTGTAATTAATTACCTTTTTGCCCCTGTAGGGAAACAAGGTTTTTGTCCCAAAATTTGTTTCCCTATTTGTTTCCCGAAAATCTTGGGATACACGGAAACAATCCAAAACATTATGGAGCAGAGAAGCTAAGGTTTTATTGGGAGAAACAGCACGTTCAGATGCAGTTAGGCACAATCTGAAACAGTGTAATGGTGGACAGGGAAGGATTCGAACCTTCGTACTCGTGAGAGGGCAGATTTACAGTCTGCTGCCATTAACCACTCGGCCACCTGTCCATTGGGGCTGAAAACCACAAAAGAGGGTGTGACGTAACGGAATTTGCTTGCTGTTGTCAATCCCGCTATTACTGCTCCATGAAACATTCGCACCGATCACATTCTAAAGGAGCCTCAGGCTCCGGAAAATCAGCATTCTCGCCACGTCGCCCTTCAGGCTTCACAGCTAAGGACGAAGGCCGTTTTGCAGGCAAATCCGAGGGCGGTAAGCGCTCGCAGGGCGGATTTAACGCCCATTCTAAGAAAGACGGCGGCTTTTCTGGTAAAGGCGAGAGCTACGCTAAGAAACGCTCTTTTGGAGGCAAACCAGCTTTTGCTGGCAAGCGTCGGGATAATAATAGACATGAAAAGCCGGAATCCGTGGTGCGTGGTATGGAAAAGCCTCGCGATGGTGTTCTGATTTGGGGTCTCCATGCGGCACGTGCTGCTTATATGAACCCGAAGCGCCGCTGCTTTCGTGTTTGGATGACGGATGCAGGTGAAGCCACTTTTAAAGCCACACTAGCTGAGGCCAAGGACAATCTCTTAAAGCGTCCAGATGCTAAAAAAGTTGATCGCAATGAATTGGATCGTCTCACGCCGCCTGGCAGTGTGCATCAGGGCATTGTAATTGAAGTTGCCCCACTTCATGAGCCACCCTTACATGACATTATTGCTGGTGATAATCCCCCAGATCTTTTGTTGATGTTGGATCAAGTCACAGATCCTCATAATGTGGGCGCTATCTTGCGCTCAGCTGCAGCCTTTGGTGCTGGAGCTGTCATCATGACCGAGCGCAATGCACCCGTTATGACGGGCGTACAGGCTAAATCGGCTTCGGGTGCAACAGAACATGTGCATCAAATTCATGTTGTTAATCTGGCGCGTGCTTTGGATGAACTCCAGCAGGCTGGCTATTGGTGTGTGGGTCTTGCTGAAGAAGGCGAAAAGACCATTGGTGAACTGGATCTATCGGGTCGTACCGTTCTTGTGATGGGTGCCGAAGGAGATGGTTTGCGTCAGCTCACGCGTAAAAAATGTGATGAGTTAGCGCGTTTGCCAACGGGTGGTCCTATCGGGAGTCTCAATGTTTCGAATGCTGCCGCTGTAGCGCTTTATGAAGTGCGTCGTCAAAAGAGCAAATTTTAAGGTATAAATTTATAAGAGTATTATTGTGAATAGCATTAAAGTGCGCAGAAAATTTCTAGGTATAAGTATATCAGGCGATCCCTTCTTATTTTTAGATGAGGTGTGGGGCGAGGATATAAGGCAGGGTCGCGTTAAGTTGCAGGATATACGGCGTCATGACCCAACTTTAGTATCGGCTATATATCGCATTTCTAAACAGAAGGGTTTGAGCCCTTTTAATGTATTACCGGCATCAAATAGAGCAGCTCTCTCGGTTTTGTCACCGCAAGAACGCAAAAGACGTGACCGTTTAAAAGCTACGCAACGTATGCAAGACTATAGGCGTCGTCTCAAAGAGAAGGCTCTCGTAGCATCCCATTCATAAGAGGACAGGTATGAAATATTGGATTTTTGTCTTAGTTCTGCTGACACCCTTCTATGCACAAGCAGATCTTGGCCCTAAACCAACAGCAGCATTTTCTTTTACCCAAGGATTAAAAATAAAGAGTGGCGAGCTTTTGCAATGTGAAGTTGCCTCATGTTCGGATGCACGACCTTTGCCACAGTTGGGTCCACAAGGTTTGAAGTGTGATGAAAGTTGTTGCCATGCCGTGGCCTATGGTTTTGCCCCTTACATGCAGTTAAAACTTGTCCTGGCAGACGATACAGAGCGCACCAGTAATATTTTCACGAAGAAAGCCTTCAATGCTACCTACACAGGACGCGTTGAAAATGGAGTATTTACCATCACTGAGAACTAAGGGATGGAGCTTCTTGCCACTCTTTTGATCGAAGCTGTGGTGCTTACAATTTATGGCACCTGGAAAAGGCTCGATCTTCCTCGTCTTCTTATTTTTTCTTTCATTCTCAATTGTGCAACCCAGCCTCTTTTTTCACTGTGGTTGCGCAATGTCCTCGAAGGTCAGGATTATCTCTGGTGGGACTATTTTATAAAAGGTGAAGTGATTGTCTTTCTGGGAGAAGCTTGTGCTTATGCGATTTTCTATAAAGAAAAGCGCAATAGGTTCGCACTTGGATTAACACTGTCTTTAATGGCGAACGCCGCATCAGCGGCAGCAACATTTATAGTCTTTTAGCTAAGTCAAAAAATGAAGTTATGCAGAACTAACCCAGCGCAAATACGCGTGCCAAGAGGCCTGGCCTGCTGGTAACTATAGTTCGTCCATCCCGTATCTCTAACTTCACCTTGTGCTCATTCTCTAAAGATAAGGCAGCCTGCTTTGCGGTTGCGGGCAGCGAGTTAAAGTCAAAAAACTCGCCTTGCCTAGAATTGACGCCTCTTTCAATAAGATGGCGTGCATCACGGAAGCTGCGCGTCATCTGTACTGTTGTTGCGTGCAGTGCCCCACACGATAATTTTCTAAGAAACGGACTGGCCCTTCTTATGTGTTCAGGGGTGGGCTCAACAATGTCGGATGGCATATTTATATAATCGCCCTTTGAACGTGACATATTAATCCTCACTATTTTGCGCAGTATGCATAAGGATAGACACGGAAATCCAAAAATGGCAACAGCCTGAAAATTTCTGCTGCAGCAACATTAACCATAACGATTTGAATCTATTGATTGCAATCCATACTCAACAAAGGTGAGTCGTTTTGATGGTGCTGAGAGATGGTGCCCGAGAGGAATTATAACATTTCCGATATCTGCTTGATGCGTCAAACAAATCGACATCGCAAAAAACACGTACCCCGATTATCGTACCCTTGGTCCCTTTTGATTGAAAAAGGGACTTGAAGTGTCATTTGTGTAACAGGCGCTTTTTTGATTGTGGTGGATACGACATCAAAACTGAATCAGGCTTTATGGCGACTAGGGAGGGGTGGGGTTATTTAACCGCTTCGCATCTGGTTTTCAGCTGCGTAATAGAAGCTATGATGCCCTTGGACTTCTCTAATTCTTGAGTGGTTGTCGTTTCAATTTTCTTCTTATTAAACCAAGCTATAATTGATAGCCTTTCTTCCTTGGTTGCCCCCTCTTTCTCAATGGCATTAGTTATGCAATCACAAATTCTTATAATTCGACCATCAGACATATTTTCATGGTCACCATTGCTATAGCAGGCGGTATGCACGTCTTGTTTGCCGCAAGCTGCTACCAACAACATTGTCAGACATAATATAGCGGTTTGATGTTTCATTGTTTTTACCAGTTAAAGATGAAGTCCTAGCCAACCCTGATAACCAACATAGAAGCCGATAGAAATAATCAGTGCGCTGGAAAAATAAGGCGCACGTCGCGCCAATTTGCCGAAGCCTGACCAGCGTTTGCTAATATGTTTGACGCTTAGAGCGGCCAGCACACCAGAGGCAACCATTGTTAGGGCCAAGCCAATACTGAAACAGAGAACAAGTGCAACGCCAAGAGTGATTTGTTTCAATTGGAGGCAAAGTAAGAGCACAGTGATTGCTGCGGGGCACGGGATTAAGCCGCCAGTTAAGCCAAACAGAATAATCTGGCCTGTTGTTACACTGCGGCCAGTGAAACGTTGTTGGATATCATTGGCATGGGCTTTTTGGTGAGCATCCTCAAACTCTGGTGCGTGAGAATGATCATGCATATGACCTGATTCATGAAAGGACGAGAAATACTCATGAATATGATCGCCGTGGACAAGTCGTAAGGTTGCCAAAAATTCATGGGGTTCAGGAATTATTTCTTCTGACTCTAGGTAGTCGCCATGGCTAACAAATGAAAATACTTCGCGCTTTCCGTCCGAGCGCAGAGTTTCAACCATAAGTTTTTCAGCTACAGGCCATGAGCTATTATGACCTGTGAAACGTAGTCGGAACCTTGGTGGTACATGATCTTCAAATACCGATAGGTAGGCCAGCCCTTTGCTGGTTTCAATCTTGTGCACTTCATCGTGATGGTGGTGATGGCCATTGGGCTTCTTCTCTTGCTGTTGATCGCGCCATGTGCGCCATAACATCCATATAGCAACGCCAATAATAAGAACTGATGAAGCCAATTGAAGATAGGGCTCGGAAGCTTCCGCCGTCCATTGATTGCCGAAATACATGCCGAGCAAAGCGACAAGCCATACAATAGCCGTGTGGGAGGCTGTCGCTGCCAAGCCTAATAGAATGGCTTGTCCAACAGTTCCGCGTACAGCGACAATAAAGGCCGCCATCATCGTTTTAGAATGACCTGGCTCTAACCCATGCAATGCACCGAGCAATATTGCGCTAGGCGCAAAGAGCCATGCGTGGGCGGTGCCTTGTTGAAGAAGTTCAGAGAAAGGGGTCATAGGTATTTGGTGATTTCTTTAAACTCTTTGAGGGCTGCATGTGCGCCCTTCTTGCCTTCGATACTGTGTTCAAGGCAGTGATCAATATGGTCTTGTATGAGAACGGCTTTGGCGCTGTGGATGGCTTTTTCGACAGCATGCAATTGTTGCGCGAGGTCGAGGCAGGGGCGCTCGTCCGCAATCATCTCGATAATTTTGTTCAAATGACCGTTAGCGCGCTTGAGGCGTTTACTGATGTCAGTGTGACTTTTGTGAACACTCATGGCCGTATCCTACCCCCTAGGATAGGATATAGTCAAGAAACTATGCCTCTCGTTTCTAATGGCACTTTTTAAGCTGTCGCTTAATAAGCCAAGCGTTGACCGGGAAAGCTGCGATGTAGCCAGCAGGAATAGCAACAGCTAGCGCCTCCCAAAACAATGGACTCATGACCGATCCTGAACGCATGCCGCCCATATGATAGTCGATACTGTTCATGATCAGTTCCATGACCCCGATTGACACAACTTCGCCAAGCCAAATAGCATGAAAAGCCGATTTGAATGTAAGTCCCGTGTTATGCATTAAGGGGAAGATAGTGAGCGAGAAGCCGCTGATATAAGCTAGAATTGTACTCAAAGCCATAGATGTATAGGGGTGTAAGCCGAGACTAACACCTATAGCTAAACCTATAACCTCACCAATTACGCATCCAGTGAGGCAGTGTAATGTCGCGTGTGCAGCAGCACGAAAAGCGGAACCTTTGTGCCCACCATGTTCATGAGGATTCTGTGGCTTAGGTTTTGAGCAACAATCATGTGCAGGATTTTTGGTATTGTGTTCCATAATTATATAGGTAGGAAGTCTTCGTGAGTTTTCAAGCTTACGAAGACTTTTTTGGTGGGCAAAGCACTTGTTAACTTAACAAGAGATTAAGCGGCCTTTTTCATATTACCCATGTCGCGACAGGTTTTAGCGCAGCGACGGCAGGCTTCAGCGCATTGCTTCATTTTCTCACCGCCAATTGCATCACATGACTTTGCGCACGCCTCACAAATATCTGCACATGCAGCACAGACGCTTTCGTGAAGTTTTGAGCCTCTCGTCATGAAGTCTGCTGATACCTGACAAATTTGGATGCAGTCCATCATCAATTTGACATGCTCGGCTTCGACGTGTTTGCCGCCTTCTTTGAGGCAATGATTAAAGAGTGTTTCTTGGCATTCCGTGCGGCATTGCCAACAATTCTTGATACATTCCTGTATGTGAGTGTTCTGCATAGTGTCCTCCATTTAAGTATGTGAGCCGCAAGCCTATGGAGTCTTTAATAAGGGAACTATGCCAAGTATAAGAAATATCAGGTTTATTGAAACCTTGACCTTTGAGTTAGCTCTAAGGTTTACAATGTGTCCGTCTTTAAAAATGAGATGGTCGTGTCTGGATTAACAATCGGAAAATTGGCGAAAGCGTGCGGGGTTCGTTCCGACACACTGCGTTACTATGAACGTCTCGGCCTCATCAAGTCCGAAGGCCGGAAAGCGAATGGCTATCGTGTTTTTACCGAGGATAGCCTGTTGCGGTTGCAATTTATCCAACGCGCTAAGCTCCTCAACTTTACATTGGAAGAAATTAAAGATTTATTCGTCGTGCGTGGTTCATCCGAGAGCAATTGCGAACAAATCTATGAACGCTTGCAGGGCAAGATTGCTGAAATAGATGGCAAGATCGGCGAGCTGACAACTTTTAAACGTGAATTACAGTCCATAGC
>JBASWO010000161.1:0-1820 GCA_049276515.1 Alphaproteobacteria bacterium | reverse complement strand
CATCTGCCCCGTCGGCGCGCTGACCGACCGCGACTTCCGCTACAAGGTCCGCGTCTGGTACCTGGACAAGACGGACTCCGTCTGCCCGAACTGCTCGCGCGGCTGCAGCATCAGCGTCCATACGAACACGGCCCGCCCGTGGCACAACGACGGCAAGCGCGTGGCGCGCCTCAAGCCCCGGGTGAACCCGGAGGTCAACGGGCACTGGATGTGCGACGAGGGCCGCTACGGCTTCGGCAATCTCGACGCGAACCGGCTCGGCAAGGTGCTGCGGCTTTCGCCGCAGCGCCAAGAACTGTCCTGGTTCGACGCCGCCTCCGAGATCGCGCCGCTGCTCAAGGAGGCCGGCGACGGCCTGGCCGTCGTCGCCTCCGGCATGCTGTCCAACGAGGACTGGGCGGCGTACAAGGCGCTGTTCGTCGACGGCCTCAAGGTCAAGAATCACTATTTCACCGCCGAGCCCGACCAGGTCGGAGAGGAGGACGCCCTTCTGCGCCGCAAGGAGAAGGTCGCCAACCTCAAGGGCGCGGAGAACCTCGGGCTCAAGAGCGGCTCGTTCGACCAGCTCGCCAAGGACCTCGCGGCCGGTAAGATCGAGCTCCTGTACGTGATCGACCGCGACCTCTCCAAGGTCTGGGGGGAGAAGGCCGCCGGCCTGCTCGCCAAGGCGAAGACGTCCGTCTTCCAGGGCCCGAACAAGTTCGCGCTCGGCGAGGCGACGACGTACCGGCTGCCCGCGACGGCCTACGTCGAGGAAGAGGGCCACTTCACGAACTTCGAGGGCAAGGTCCAGGGCTACAAGAAGGCGCTGGCCGAGATCGGCGAGGCGCGCCCCGACCACGAGATCTTCGCGCTGCTCGGCAAGGCGCTCAAGGGCGCCGCGAAGGAGGCCGTCGCGTGAACCCGGCTCTTCCGATGACCGACGTTCTCTTCACGGCGGCCAAGGTCGCCTTCGCCGTGTTCGGCGTGGGCCTCAACATCGCCGGCCTGCTGGGCTGGGTCGAGCGCAAGCAGAGCGCGGTGATGCAGGACCGCATCGGCGCCAACCGCGCCGACATCTTCGGCATCAAGATCCTCGGGCTTTTCCACCCGATCGCCGACGCGATCAAGATGCTCACGAAGGAGGACTTCATCCCGAAGGGCGCGACGAAGGGCCTGCACGGCCTGGCCCCGATGATCTCGCTGGGCTGCGCGATGTTCTGCCTCGCGGCGCTGCCCTACGGCGGCGTCATCGAGTACGCGGGCCGCTCCTGGGACCTCCAGCCGATCGCGCTGCCGATGGGCGTGCCGCTCGTGCTCGCGACGCTCGCCTTCGGCGTGCACGGCATCGTGATGGCGGGCTACGCGTCGGGCTCGAACTACGGCCTGCTGGGCGCCCTGCGCGGCGCCGCGCAGATGATCGCCTACGAGGTGTGCCTGGCCTCGTCCCTGGCCGGCATCCTCTTCGTCTACGGCTCGCTCGACTTCTCCGAGGCCGTGCTCTGGCAGGCGCGCCACGGCGTGTGGGGGATCGTCGTCCAGCCCCTGGCCTTCATCCTGTTCCTGACGGCGGGCGCCGCGGTCACCAAGCGCACCCCGTTCGACCTGCCGGAAGGCGAGAGCGAGATCGTCGGCTACCACGTCGAGTACTCGGGCATGAAGTTCGGCATGTTCCTGATGACCGACTTCTTCGAGTCCATCGTGGTCTGCGCGCTCGTCACCACCTTGTTCCTCGGCGGCTGGGCCATCCCGGGGCTGGACCTGCAGGGCATGGGCGCGCTCGGCGGCGCGCTCATGGTCGCGAGCTTCACGACCAAGGTGATGCTCCTGCTGTTCCTGCT
>JBASWO010000160.1:0-1925 GCA_049276515.1 Alphaproteobacteria bacterium | reverse complement strand
CTATTGCATCAGGCTATAATATTGCCTTCACAGCAACAGCAAATGGCCACACGATTGTAGGTGTTGTTCTTGGTGCCCCAACACGCAAGGCGCGCGCTCGCCTAACCCTGGGAGTTGTTGACAAATCCTTCGCATTATCTGAAAAGCGCACTCTTATTGCCGCTGCGACACCTTAATTTTTTAGAAGATTAAACAATGAAACATTTACCCTTTGCCATAGCCGCAGCTGTTTGTTGTTGCATGATACCTATTAATAAAGCGCCGCAAGAAAAGAGCGCAGAGATTGCAAAACCAACACCTCATGACCTCCCTGGTATTTTCAACAATCAAACAGAGCTCGTTGGTAGATTTACACTCATTGGCGAGTTGGAAACGCGCTGTATAGGCGAAAAACCGGTTGTCAGCGTTGGCACTTTTCTTGATATGAAAGCGCCCACAGGTGCTGCTGCTTTCGCTGCTTATTTTTATTGGGATTTAAGAGCAAGCCCCACGGGCGAGCCGGTTATTGCTACGCGTCTTGGATCGAACGATCCGCCTTTGCCGTTTAAAGATCACAATAACTGGCTGAAATTTAAGTCGAACTACTATTACCCTCTGCCAGCGCGCGCTGAAACCTATTGTAAGCTGAGATATCAATTAGAGCGTTCAGGACAGCCGGAGCTCAAGCTTTAAACTGTGACGGGATCCGGCATAAAGGGATCAAAATAATGGGCGTTTTCAATCACCCGCAGAGCTGGGCGTGATTTTTTAGACGGTTTCGGTAAAGCGCTTTTCTTTTTCTTTCTATCTTTCTCATCATTTTGTTCCTGCGCTTTTAAGAAGCGATAGATTTCTGGTGATTGAAGAAGGGCCGTAATTTCTTCTGCCGTGACGGCGAGATTATCGGGATCACTTAATTCAACTTCCTCAATATTATTTTCAGATAACCAGCTGCAATAATAAATCAGGCCGATCAGATACGATAAGTCACGGAACAAATTCGCAATGCGCGTGCCCAGCTTGATGAAAGTGGGGCTTTCCCAGCCATGCTTTAAAGCACAGCGTGTGAGCGCGTGCATAAAGTCATTGCCGAATTCATCAGATGCGGGTGCGCGCGATATAGCTGATGTCAGCCAGCGCTTCATCGACTGACGGTCTTCGGATAAAATTTCTGAACGCGGATCAAGCTGCATCGGCAACCAAGCAATTTCTGCCAAACGACGATTGATCATGCGCATGCCAACACGTTCAGCGCGGACATAGGAGAAGGCATACTCTTCGCGATTGAAGCCCTCGCCGAGCGCATGCAATTTCAAAATTGTCTGTTTTTCAAGTGAGAGGTTTTCTTTGGCATGATCGAGATGCGCACGGAGTTCATCAGTATGGATCATCTTGCACCTTCTCTAGCCACTTCTGGCCTGCCGTTTCAGAAAAACCCTCCAGTCTTCCCGGCCGACCCCGAAATAAAGATTGGCCTCATATGAGGTTAAGGGACAAACCTATCGATATCGTTAAGGAATCGAAACAATACCGAACTACTTGAAAATATTTGAACTTTTCGTGTTTTTTCACTATGGTGCCGCGATGCAAAAGTTTGATGTCATAGTCGTAGGTGGTGGTCATGCTGGTTGCGAAGCAGCAGCAGCTTCTGCACGTATGGGTGCAGCTACGCTTTTAGCGACCCATAAAATCGAGACTATTGGTGAGATGTCCTGTAATCCGGCCATTGGCGGTCTCGGAAAAGGCCATTTAGTGCGGGAAATCGACGCTTTTGATGGTGTTATGGGTCGCGTTGCTGATGCGGCTGGTATTCAGTTTCGCGTTTTAAATCGTAGTAAGGGACCCGCAGTTCGAGGACCAAGAGCGCAGGCTGATCGCAAGCTTTATCGCGAGGCCATGCAGAAATGCCTATTTAATCAGGATAATTTGACCATTCAGGCTATTGC
>JBASWO010000159.1:0-4925 GCA_049276515.1 Alphaproteobacteria bacterium | reverse complement strand
TCACACGCTTTGTTTGCTTGTTGATAATTTAAATTGCATTTTTGACTTTTTTCAATAGCTTTCACAAGCGTGGGACATCGCTCATGCGAGGCACACACACGGGTTTTGCGTCAGGCGGGCTGACGTGTAAACTTGGAGCTTTGTGCTTCTATTCAAGTTCAGTGCTTATTGACAGTTTTGTGCTCCGAAACCCGCCCGAACGCAAAGCCCTAAACCGTTACCAGCAACCCTAAACAGACGACACAACCTACAACAAACGAACAGTAATACGAAAGACAAACTGCCAACGCTTCGCAAAATTAAAAGAGCTGCAAAGCAAAGCACAAGCCGACACAATTTGCAGCACATTTAATTTTGCCCAACCGCACCCATGCCCACCCACCACCCTGACTATTTCTCGTAAAATAATGACAGAATAATTTGCCACACTAAAAAACTTAGCTAAATTTGTCATCTATTGACAAGTTAAATTTTACAAGCAAATGAAAGCAACTTTTGGCGAGTATATCAGACAGTTACGGACAGGCAAAGGTTTAACATTGACACAACTTGCGTCTCAACTTGACCTTGACTCAGCGAATTTGAGCAAAATTGAGAACGGGAAACGTGAATTTGACGAGAAACGTTTAGACAAATTGGCGACAGCTTTTAACCTTAATATTGACGAACTGAAAACAGAATATTTTGGCGACCAATTCGCTAAGAAAATGTATCAATACAACTGTTCACCCGAAACACTGATTGTAGCAGAAGAAAAAGTGAACTATCTAAAAAGTTTAAATGTAAAACAAGCCGAAATAAAATTCTAAACTATGAACAAACCTTTGACATATATAAGTTTATTCAGCAGTGCGGGAGTTGGTTGTTACGGCTTCAAACAAAACGGTTTTGAATGCATTGCAACAAATGAAATTCTTACAAAACGATTGAAAATTCAAGCGTTCAACAACAAGTGTAAATACGACACAGGCTATTTAGACGGAGATATTTCCACGAAAGAAATCAAAAATAAATTGTTTGCTGAAATCAAAAAATGGCAAACAGAATACAAAATTTCAGAACCTGATGTAATTGTGGCTACGCCACCCTGCCAAGGAATGTCTGTAGCAAACCACAAAAAAAATCAAGAATTGACAAGAAATTCTCTGGTTGTAGAATCAATAAAAATCACAAAAGAAGTCAATCCGAAATTTTTCATTTTTGAAAACGTAAGGGCGTTTTTGAATACAACTTGCACCGACATTGATGGAATTGAAAAAACAATTGAAGAAGCAATTAAAATTAATTTAGGCGGACATTACAACATACTTTTCAAAATTGTAAACTTCAAAGATTACGGTTCGCAATCAAGCAGAACAAGAACTCTTGTAATTGGCGTTCGCAAAGACATGCAGAACATTAGTCCGTTTGACATTTTTCCCGAAAAGCGAAAACCAAAAACGTTACGACAACTTTTTACAGGTTTAGAAGAAATAAACGAAATGGGAAAAATATCGGAAACCGATATTTTTCATTCGTTTCGTGAATACGATGCAAAAATGTTGCGTTGGATTGAGAATTTAAAAGAAGGACAATCTGCGTTTCAAAATACCGCAAAAGACAGAATACCTCACCAAATTAAAGACGGAAAAATTGTAATCAACGAAAGTAAAAATGGCGACAAATATGCACGTTGGTATTGGGACAAAGAGGGTCCGTGTGTCCATACGAGAAACGATATTTTGTCAAGCCAAAATACCGTTCACCCAGCAGAAAACAGAGTTTTCAGCATTAGAGAGTTAATGCTGATGATGAGTATTCCTTCAACTTTTCAATGGACACATCAATCAACCGAAAAGTTGAATAAAATGAGTTTACTTGAAAAGAAAGTATTTTTGAATTTGGGCGTTCCCCTATCGGGTCGGGCTTTCCGTTCCAATCTTTTGTTCGTTCCTCACAAAAGGATTTCCACTACAATCCCTAACGCATATAAACACGCTGCCTAATGGAAAGTGAATTAAACGAAACTGAAAGACAATCAGAAATAATGAATTTGATTGGTTATGGATTGGCAAAATTTGATTTGGATTTTGCTAAGGAGTTTGGCTGTAATACAAAAACAGCTTTTAATAAATTGGTTGTTGAATTAGGTTTAGCAAAAACAGAAAAAGCAGTTTCAAACAGACAAGATAGTTTTGACCCATATTTTGATAATGGCAGAAAAGGTTGGTGGCAAAGAAATCAAAGAGAACACATTAAACTCTTTATTGATAGCCTCTTTGGAAAAGAAGATGTAAAGTCATTCACAAACATTGTCAAACTATTTATTAAAGATTACGACAACAAATTAATTTTACAAACACAAGAAGTTCAGCCAATTGTAAAATCAAAATTCAAACAACTTCAAGAAACAGGTAATGAAGCAGAGTTTTACTTTATGAGCAATTATAAAGCAATTCCAAGTTTTAAAAATGGATTGATAGAAGATGCAAGATTATGGGGTGATGGTTATGATTTTCAAATCCAATTGCAAGAAAAATTTGTTTTGGCAGAAGTAAAAGGTGTCAGGAATAAAAACGGTTCAATCAGAATTACACAAAATGAATTTGATAAAGCCAAAGAATACAGAGATGATTATTTTCTTGTAGTAGTAAGTAATTTATCAAAAACACCACAACTAAATGTTATTGAAAACCCCTTAAAAAATTTGAAATTCAACAAAAAAGAGTTGAATTCAATACAAATAAACTATCACACAGATTACATAAATTGGTAAAATATGGAAGCAAAAACAATGTATGCAGTAGAGCATTATTACAAAAGTGATGAGCGAAGCACTTATGAAATTTTTGAGACATTAACAGATGCCGAAAGTTTTATACAAAACCCCAGTAATTGGGACGAAAATCATTTGCCGTTATTTATTTTCAAAGCTGATTTCAATACTGAACTTATTTTTCAAGAAGAAAATGGCGGTTGGAATTATGATGACTATTTGCAAACTGTGGTTAAGTATCATTCATTCAAAAGAATTCTAAATAACAAAAATTGATGAAGAAAGAATTTATTACAGAGCTTTTTAAAAAATTTGAAAGTGCTTGTTACGACTTTGACGGCATTGAATGTTGGAGTGCAAGAGAACTGCAAGAAATTCTTGGATATTCTCAATGGAGAAACTTCAAAAATGTTATTGATAAATCTCAAAAGTCTTGTGAACAAGCCGGAGAAGACATTAAAAACCATTTTGCTGAATTCAGCAAAATGGTAGAAATTGGTAGTGGTGCCCAAAAGCCTATTGATGATATTGCGTTAACAAGATACGCTTGTTATTTAATTGCTCAAAATGGAGATGCCTCAACCAAACCTGAAATTGCATTTGCACAAACTTATTTTGCTGTTCAAACAAGAAAGCAGGAAATAATAGAAAAAAGGTTGTTAGATGTTGCAAGAGTTACTGCCCGTGAAAAACTGTCTCAATCTGAGAAAAAACTTTCAGGTATTATTTTTGAACGAGGGGTTGATAATAAGAGTTTCGCTATTATCCGTTCAAAAGGCGACCAAGCTCTCTTTGGTGGTAAAACCACAAATGATATGAAGCGAATATTACAAGTTCCCGACAACAGACCTTTAGCAGATTTTCTTCCTACTTTAACAATTAAAGCAAAAGACTTTGCAACAGAACTTACAAGCCATAATGTTATTGACAAAGATTTAAAAGGTGATGCACAAATAACAAAAGAGCATATTGACAATAATTTGGCGGTTAGAAAAATGTTAAACGATAGAGGAGTAAAACCCGAGCAACTTCCACCATCAGAAGATATCAAGAAAGTGGAAAGAAGACTTGAAAGTGAGGAAAAACAGATTTTGAAAGAAGTTAAGAAGCTTCAAAACAGAAAGAAAAAATAGATTTAAAGCTTTTTGGCATAATGAAAGTGAAGTGAAAGACCAATGGGCAAATGGCGATGCTACGCAAGTTTATCACATTTTTCCAAAAAGTAAATTTCCGCAGCTTGCTCACTACTTGGAAAACTTAATCAAACAGACGGCAACACAACATTACACAAAAGCACAACCGAACAACAAGACAGATGCGATAAACATAGATTATCAACTTGTTTGCTTACTTGCAAAATCGGATAGCATTGAAAAATCATTGAAGAAAAATGAATTATATTACCGAAAAGAATCTTTCGTTTATTGCATAAACATAGGACTCGAACAAGACTTAAAAGCAGATTTAACTTTCAGGCAAATCAAAACAGAATTGGCGATAATTTATGACGACTTATAAAAACTTAAAATATGGCACAGCATATTTTAGAAACAAAACAACAAATTCAATTTGCATCGGACAGCGAATTTTTTGAAGCTCTAGGCTTTCTTTGTAAAAACAATGGAACAACTTCAATTCATTGGGAACACAATGAAAATCAAGGTGCATGGGGAAGCGAGGGCAGAATACATTGTTATCAGAACATACCAAGTTTTCCAGCATATTTTAGCAATGCATTTTCAGCAGGTGTAAACAACATCGTTCACAGAATTAACTGTAATGAATATATTGAATACATTGCGAAAAATCACGCAGTTCAACTTGGACACAACCAAGACTTGGTAGCAGTAACAACGACAATCCCTCCAGCAAACATTGCAGACTTTAATCGGGGATTAACATTATAGGAATCACGCCATTTGGTGGCACATTTCCAAAACCGCACAAGCCCACGCTAAAGCCAAGTTTTGCAAAAGAGCCACCAAGCCAACGCACAAAGACCGACACAACATGACAACGAACAAACACGACAGAAAAGAAGGGCAGCTGGTAATCGAGTAGACGGCTCCGCCAGCAGATGCTAGCGGAGTGCGCCTCTCACACCACTGTACGTACGGGCCTCGTATACAGCGGTTCATTAAGTTGTGGGGCTACTTTTTGGTAATGTTCC
>JBASWO010000158.1:0-4340 GCA_049276515.1 Alphaproteobacteria bacterium | reverse complement strand
GTAAGCCCTCAATGTGATTATTCAAGATTAGGCTGTAAATGTCTGATTTTCTTTCTGTCCATATTACTGCATCGACTCGCGCTGAAGCGGAGACTATCGCTCGAAATCTCGTGAATGAGGGGCTTTCAGCCTGCGTCAATATCGTGACAGATATGCGTTCGATCTATCGTTGGGAAGGTAAGGCGGAGACGGCGCATGAAGTTTTGCTGATCGCAAAAACAACCACAGAAAGATTCGCAGATCTTGAGAAGCGCGTCAAAGACTTGCACTCTCATAAATGCCCATGCATTGTGGCGATGCCCATTACAGCTGCTCATCAACCCTACCTCGATTGGCTTGCTGCCGAAACCAAGTCTTAGGAATTCTCCATGTCTGTTGATCATGTGCGTCAAAGCCTGAAAGAAGCTGAAGCTGCATTGCAGGCTGCTATTACAAATAACGATACGATCAAAAGTATTGCAGATGCAGGATCACTCCTCGTCAGTACTTTTAAAAACGGTGGTCGTGTCTTTAGTTGCGGCAATGGCGGATCGATGTGCGATGCGATGCATTTTGCTGAAGAATTATCGGGACGCTATCGTCAAGACAGAGCTGGATTGCCAGCGCAATCTATTAGCGATCCGGGTCATCTCAGCTGCGTTGCCAATGATTATGGATATGAGTTCGTTTTTTCACGCTATCTCGAGTCACATGCAAAAAAAGGTGACTGCCTTTTAGCGATTAGCACCAGCGGTAAAAGCAAAAATGTTCTTTTGGCTGTAGAGACAGCTAAAAAGCTTGGCATGAAGGTCATTGGTCTTTTGGGTAAGCCAGACTCACCGCTGGGAGAGGTTGTTGATGTTCGTATTGCGACACCGGGCGGCCAATATGCCGATCGTGTGCAGGAGCTGCACATCAAGGCCATTCATATTATGATTGAGCTGGTTGAGCGCGATCTGTTTCCAGCGAATTATAAATCTTAAAAACTGAGCTCGATTTTTGGACAGCGGTTCATCACGACTTTGAGCCCTGCGGCTAAAGCGCGTTCTGCCGCGGCATCATTTTTGACGCCAAGCTGCATCCAGACAATCTTGACCTCTTTGGCAATGGCTTCATCGGTGACGCCGCCGGCTGCTTCTGAATTCCGGAAAATATCAACCATATCGATTTCATCGGGGATATCGGCAAGTTTGGCAAAAACTCTCTCGCCCAGCAGCTCTTGGCCTGCAAGACCAGGATTGACAGGAAAAACCTTATATCCGCGCTTTTGAAGAAAGCGCATGACGTCATAGCTGGGGCGGTCGGGATTGTTACTAGCACCCACCAAAGCGATGGTTTTGACCGATTTCAGGATCTCGTGCGTTTCAGCCGGCGAGGGATCTGTGTAGCTCTGCATTCTTGCATTTTAGCCTGTTTTCCCGTCATATGTGCATAAATTATCAGAATGGATTTAAGCCTTATGCCGCTTGAGAAAAACTACGATTCTGCAGCCACTGAAGCCAAGCTTTATGAGCGTTGGGAGCAATCCGGCGCCTTTAAATGTGACGTCAATTCAAAGGCTCAACCCTTCACGATTATGATGCCGCCCCCCAATGTTACGGGCAGTTTGCATATGGGGCACGCTCTTACATTTACATTACAAGATATTCTGATCCGTTATCAACGCATGAAGGGCAGGGATACTTTATGGCAACCTGGCACCGATCATGCGGGCATCGCTACACAGATGGTGGTGGAACGTGAATTGCAGGCGCAGGGCAAAAATATGGGCCGGCGCGAAATGGGCCGCGAAAAGTTTTTAGAAAAAGTTTGGGAATGGAAAGAAAAATCGGGCGGCACAATTACAAAGCAGTTGCGTCGTTTGGGAGCGTCCTGTGATTGGTCGCGCGAACGTTTTACGATGGATGAAAATTTAAGCAAGGCCGTGACAAAAGAATTTGTCGCTCTTTATCGCGAAGGTCTTATTTTTAAAGATAAGCGTCTTGTGAATTGGGATCCCAAGATGCTCACAGCTGTATCAGATCTTGAAGTTGAGCAGCGCGAAGTGAAAGGCAATCTTTGGTATCTCAAATATCCTATCAAAGGCACTGATGAGATTATCATCGTTGCGACAACGCGCCCTGAGACCATGATTGGCGACGTAGCCGTTGCTGTGCATCCAGAGAATGAGCGCTTAAAGCATTTGATTGGCAAAACTATTGTATTGCCAATTGTGGGTCGTGAAATCCCGATCATACCGGACGAGCATGCGGATCCTGAAAAAGGTACGGGCGCTGTTAAGATTACGCCAGCGCATGACTTTAATGACTTTGTTGTAGGCAGGCGTCACAAGCTGCCAATGATCAATGTGTTTGATCAGCACGCTAAGTTGAATGATATAGCACCCGAGGCTTATCGTGGGCTTGATCGTTTTGAAGCCCGTAAACGCATTGTGGCTGAATTTGAGGCTCTGGGTCTTCTCGAGAAAATCGAGCCCCATAAGAATGTTGTGCCACATGGTGATCGTTCAGGTGTGCCGATTGAACCCTGGTTATCTGATCAATGGTATTGTGATGCCAAGACCTTAGCTGAGCCAGCTATCAAAGCAGTTGAAGAAGGCAAAACCCAGTTTGTCCCTGAACAATGGACCAATACCTATTATGCCTGGATGCGGAATATCGAAAGTTGGTGCATCAGCCGGCAATTATGGTGGGGTCACCAAATTCCCGCCTGGTATGGCCCTGATAATAAGTTTTTTGTCGCCGAAACCGAAAGCGAAGCCAAAGCCGAAGCTGAAAAACACTATGGTAAGGCTGTTGAGCTTAAACGCGATGAAGATGTGCTTGATACCTGGTTCTCATCAGCGCTCTGGCCTTTTTCAACATTAGGTTGGCCTGATAAAACGAAAGAGTTGGATCGTTATTATCCAACCGATGTTCTCGTTACGGGTTTTGATATTATTTTCTTCTGGGTTGCCCGCATGATGATGATGGGTATTCATTTCATGAAGGATGTGCCCTTTAGACGCGTCTACATCCACGCTTTGGTCCGTGATGAAAAGGGCCAGAAAATGTCAAAGACCAAAGGCAATGTGATCGATCCTTTGGATGTCATCGATCAATATGGATGTGATGCTCTTCGCTTTACCTTAGCGAATATGTCAACGCCCGGTCGTGATATTAAGTTGGCGTCCAGCCGTATCGAGGGTAATCGTAATTTTGCAACCAAACTTTGGAATGCTGCGCGTTTTTGCGAGATGAATGAGTGCGCGTGGGTAGAGGGTTTTAATCCTGCTTCTGTCAATCACACGGTCAATAAATGGATTATTGGTGAAGTGAAGCAGGCGGCCAGCAAGGTTGCTGATCTCATGGATGATTTCCGTTTCGATTTGTCTTCGTCAGCTGCTTATGATTTTGCCTGGAATAGTTTTTGTGATTGGTATCTCGAATTTACAAAACCCATCCTAGCTGGAGCAGACGAAGCCGCTAAAAAAGAAACGCGCGCAACGACAGCCTGGGTTTTGGGGCAGATGCTGCATCTCTTACATCCCTTTATGCCTTATATTACGGAAGAATTATGGGGTCAGTTTGTGGGTGGCAAAACCCTTCTCATGACCAATGCTTGGCCGAGCTATTCCGAGAAACTGAATTATAAAGAGGCCCAAGTGGAGATGGATTGGGTCATTCGTATGATTACATCTGTGCGCTCGGTAAGGGCTGAGCTCAATGTTCCCGCGGCTGCAAAAATTCAACTGCAATTAAAGGATATGAGTGCTGCGCAACGCGAATGGCTCAGCAGGCATACGACTTTGCTCGAACGCATGGCGCGCCTTGCCAGCATTACGCATGTGACAGATGTGCCAAAGGGCTCAGCCCAGGCCATTGTGGATGGGGCTACGCTGATCCTGCCATTGGCTGATGTTATCGATCTTGATCAAGAACGCGCGCGCCTTGTTAAGGAAAGCGCGAGAGTGGTAGATGAAATCAAGAAAGTTGATGCCAAGCTTGGCAATCAGGATTTTGTTGCGCGTGCTCCCGAAGAAGTCGTTGCAGAATTTCGCGAACGCAAGGCTGAGTTCGAAGCCATGTTAGTCAAGATCCAAGCGGCGCAAAAGAGTTTGGCAGGATGAGATACTTTCTCATCATAGCATTTTTGTTAGCTGCGCCCGCACATGCAGCTGAGCCCAAAGACAACCCGGCATCCATGATACGCGGAGCAGGCTCGGTAGTGCCAGGATCTATGGGATCGACTTTACGTGCCAAGCCGTCTCAACCTGATCCGATGATGAATAGTTCACTAGAAACGCCAACCTCTAAAGGTGTGATTACAACGGCTCTAGATCCACGTTTTTGTCAGATGCTCACTAAACATTCCCCAAGCTC
>JBASWO010000157.1:0-7938 GCA_049276515.1 Alphaproteobacteria bacterium | reverse complement strand
CCGGCCATGATATGTCCTCGTTTTAAGGTGATGCCAGGGCCACAATAGCTATTTCCCAGACTCGGAGCAACATCCTAGCCTTGGGTAGCTTTTCTATGAGGTTCCCATGCGTTTTGAACATTATTCTCAGCCTATTTTACCACATCATTTGTGGCTACAGCGCATTGCCCTCTCACTTTGGCTGGCTGTAGGTCTTGACCTCGCAACATTAGTTATTGGCGTCACTGGCTACATGGTTTTTGGGGATTTGCATTTTATTGATGCGCTTCTTGAAGCTTCAATGATTTTAGGAGGTATGGGGCCTGTTGCGGCGATGACCAATGATGCTGTGAAGTGGTTTGCGTCGGGTTATGCCCTGTTGAGCGGATTGGTTATCATAACAACGACAGCGATCCTTTTAGGGCCATGGCTTCATCGCATGATGCATTATTTCCATAGTGACCGTCGCCGCTCAAACCGGGGTGGCCAGAAACGTCGTTCAGCAGATCGTTGATTATTTGGCTTCAGGTGGAAGTGGCCGCACGAGCTCGCAGATGCTTTCATTGCAGCCGATAAGTAGGGCGCTTGAAGATGGGGTGCCCGTATCGCCTTTACCTTTTGGTAAATTACAATCTACGCGGAAAATGGTTTTGCCATCCATCCCAATGGATTGCTGGTAGACTTCGATCTTCTTTGGGGGGCAATTGTTATTGCGCGCAACTTCGCGTGCTTGCCACTGATCAGCAGCAAAAGCTGAACTTGTGATGCACAGGGCAAATAAGAAAATGGCTGCCACGAATCTCATGGCAGCCATTCTATAGATAAAGAAGTTAATGTGTAGTTACTCTATTACGCTGAGTAGTACATATCATACTCAACAGGATGAGGAGCCATACGGAAACGGTCCCATTCTTCGCGTTTTAAATCTAAATATGCATCGATGAAGTCTTCTGTGAAGACATCGCCACGTAATAGGAAGTCACGATCCTTATCGAGTGCATCAATCGCTTCCTTGAGTGAGCCGGCTACAGTGGGGATCTTGGCCAGTTCTTTTGGTGGCAAATGATAAAGATCTTTATCGGCGGCTTCTCCAGGATGAATTTTATTTTTCACGCCATCAAGACCTGCCATTAGCATTGCAGCGTAGGCAAGATAAGGATTGGCGCAAGCATCAGGGAAACGCACTTCAACACGTTTGCCATTCGGGCTATTAACGTAAGGAATACGGCAAGAGGCTGAACGATTACGTGATGAGTAAGCCAAGAGTACTGGCGCTTCGTAACCTGGCACCAAACGTTTGTAGCTATTGGTGGTTGGGTTAGTAATCGCGTTCAGAGCTTTTGCGTGTTTGATAATGCCGCCAATGTAGTAGAGGGCAAACTCAGACAGACCCGCATATTTCTTGCCAGCGAACAGAGGGGTTTTGCCCTTCCAGATCGATTGGTGAACATGCATGCCAGAGCCGTTATCTCCAAATACAGGCTTTGGCATAAAGGTTGCTGTTTTACCAAAGGTAGCAGCTACGTTATGCACGACATATTTATAGATCTGCATATTGTCACCGCACTTCACGAGCGTATCAAACTTGATGCCGAGTTCGTGCTGTGAGGCCGCGACTTCATGGTGATGTTTTTCAACATTCACGCCCATTTGTTTGATAACGGATACCATTTCGGTACGCATATCTTGACCGCTATCAACTGGATTAACTGGGAAGTAGCCGCCCTTAACGCGTGGACGGTGGGCAAGATTGCCTTCAGGGAATTCTTTGCCGCTGTTGTAAGGGCCTTCTTCTGAATCAACGCGGAAGAAGGTGTGATGAGGGTCGGTTGAGAATCGTGCATCATCGAAAACAAAAAATTCGGCTTCAGGGCCAAAATAGGCTGCTGTACCGATACCTGATTTGATGATGTATTGTTCTGCTTTCTTCGAGATAGAGCGTGGGCAGCGACCGTATGGTTTACCTGTTGATGGTTCCCAAACGTCACAATAAACAGCGACTGTTGGTTCAGCATAAAAAGGATCCATGACAGCTGTTGCTGCATCAAGTTTCAGGATCATGTCGGATTCATTAATTGCTTTCCAACCTGCGATGGATGATCCGTCAAACATCAATCCATCACTGAAAACACTTTCATCAATGGTATCGACATGTTGTGTAACGTGTTGGAGTTTGCCGCGTGGGTCGGTGAAACGGAGATCGACATATTTCGCATCATTCTTTTTAATTAAATCAAATACTGCATTCGACTTGGCCATGGCAGATATTCCTTGAGAGCTGTGAGGGGTTGAGACAGATCGGAACTGCACGTTTATATTGCACTGCAAGATGAATATGACATGCTTCCAACCTCTTGACAAATTTGGAGATTCTCTCTGATACTTTGACAGTGGAGTGCTGTCAGCCTAATAAATTGGGAACTCATCCACATTTCTTGTCCATACAAAGCTGACAGGTTTCCTTGTCTCCCACATTTGCCAAATCTTTATTGGGTGCCGCTTACCAGAGCCGTCTGGATGCAGGTGAGATTCATGCTGATCCGGCGCAAAGTGAAGCACTAATATTGCTCGAAAATTTTGCGCAGCAGTTGAATGGGTACAAGCCGACTGGTGGTTTTCTAAGTCAGCTCTTTAAACCGAAAGCTGCACTAGTTTCTCATGGCCTTTATCTTTATGGCGATGTTGGGCGTGGGAAAAGCATGCTGATGGATTTGTTTTATTCAAGTGTCAATGTCACCAAAAAACGTCGTGTTCACTTTCATCAATTCATGCTGGAAATACACCAGCGTCTTCATCTCTTGCAGGAGAATTTTGAAGATGAGGTCTTGCCGCAAATGGCCAAGGATATTGCAGCCGATACATGGCTTCTCTGTTTTGATGAATTTCACGTCAACAATATTGTAGATGCTATGATATTGGGCCGTTTGTTTGAGGCGCTCTTCCAAAATGGTGTGGTTATTATGGCGACATCGAACTGGCCGCCGGATGATCTTTATAAAAATGGTTTGCAACGCGATCGTTTTTTGCCGTTCATTGACCTCATTAAGCAAAAGATGACCATTTATAAATTAGCAGGAGCTACGGATCATCGTTATGAGCAGATGCGCGGCACGCCTACATATTTCTATCCCCTTGGTGAAGAAGCAACGCGCAATTTGCAGGGTGTTTTCCTGCGTTTGACGGATGAGGTTGAGCCAGAAAAGATTGAGCTTCCTGTGCAAGGGCGGATCTTAAAAATTGTTCATGCTGCAAAAGGCGTGAGCTTTTTTAATTTTGAGGAGCTGTGCGTGCAGCCTTTGGGCGCGGCTGATTACTTGGCTATCGCTGAAACGTTCCATACGGTCATCATTGATGATGTGCCGCAATTTAAAGCAGAGCAGCGCAATGAGACGCTACGCTTTGTTAATTTGATTGATGCGCTTTACGAAGCAAAAACAAAACTTTTTATGGCATCGGCGGTTAGACCTGAAAAGCTGGCGCCGCAAGGAGAGCATGCCTTTGCGTTCCAGCGGACATTAAGTCGTTTGGCGGAGATGCAGAGTGAAGAATATCGACAGCAGCCGCACTTAGTTCAGGTAGAATAGGGCGGTCTGACTTTAATAATCTTTTGGCGCTCTCAATCGTGTTTGTATCGGATACGCCCGAGGCTCTCTGAAGCATAAGGATAGCATCGCAAACGTCATCAATGATGGGTTCGCGCATATTGCATTCAGCAGCCGCACGTTGAAGGACTCTGAGAACAAGATAAAAAGCGGTCTGCGCCTCTTGTTCGCTTTGCTTCATTCTTATCCAACGAGCCGCGCAATCACCATGCAATATAGCATGGGGATGGAGAGCACAAAATTTGTGCGTGACGTCAACATGGCGACACGTGCAGCTTTGGCTTTTGCAGCATCATCAACAGGGACAAGGCCGAGTGCTTTCTTTTGGTTTGGCCAGATGATGAACCAAACATTGAAAGCCATAATGAGGCCAAGCCACATGCCGGTACCAATGGTGCGTGTCATGCCAGGCTGTAAGCTGAGGGCTTCGTGCATATAGCCATTAAGATGGGCAACAATCAGACCTGTAATGATGGTAGCGAGAGCACTCCAGCGGAACCAGAACAAAGCTTCAGGTGCAATGAATTTGCCGACAGCTGGCTTAAGCTCAGCTGGGATTTTTGGCATGGTTGGGATTTGCACAAGGTTGAAATAATAGAGAAGGCCAATCCAGGTGATGCCAGAGACCACATGCAAGAAGGTAAAGAAGGGTCCCCAGTAAGCTGCTGTACTGACGACATCGCCATGATAGCTAAGGAGGACAAAGAGGGCGAGAACGGCACCAAGGGTGAGGGCGCTGTACATTTTTTCGAGGATCTTGGTCATGAGGAACTCCTAAACCTAAGCGAATCGAAGGACTTAGCTGTAGTGATAATACGGTAATGCTACTTGCGCAAGAAAAGGATGGGGCCGGATTTATTGACATTAAGCCCTATATCGCTATAAACGCGCCATTCCCGAGAATGTGGTCAGGCCCAATGTGGCTTGTACCCGTCTTCACATGAGACGTGAGGAACTATCAGGACAACAAAATAAAGTGAGATAACAATGACAAAACGTGCAGAGTCTAAGTACAAAATTGACCGCCGCCTTGGCGTCAACCTTTGGGGTCGCCCCAAGAGCCCAATCAACAAGCGCGAATATCGTCCTGGCCAACATGGTCAGCGCCGCACGAAGCCATCGGATTACGGTGTGCAGTTGATGGCAAAACAAAAATTACGCAGCTATTACGGCAATGTCGGTGAACGTCAGTTCCACCGCTATTACGAAGAAGCGATGCGTCGTAAAGGTAATAACGGCGAAATTCTAATCCAGCTTCTTGAACGTCGTTTGGATGCCGTTGTTTATCGTATGAAATTTGCAGCTACTGTTTTTGCTGCACGCCAAATCGTCAATCATGGTCACGTCTTGGTCAATGGTAAGCGCGTTAACATCGCTTCATATCAAGTCAAAGACGGTGATGTTATTGAAATGCGCGGTAAGGCTAAGCAGTTTGCCATTGTTATGGCTGCTGCGGAATTGGCTGAACGCGAAGTTCCTGACTATATGACTGTTGATCATAAGGAAATGAAGGGTACCTTCGTTCGCACACCAGAAATGTCGGATGTTCCTTATCCTGTCCAGATGGAACCAAACCTCGTCATCGAATATTATTCACGTTAATTCGAGACGTAGTTAAAGATCAAAAGCGGAGGTAAAATCCTCCGCTTTTTTATTTCTAAATTACTGTTTTCTATGAAACTAAAAAAGATATTAGTCTTGCATCAGAATATGCCAAGGTAAGTGCATTCTGTAATTTATTTATATTTTTGGGTTTACACATGTTTGGCGCTATTGATCCTTCGTGGAGTCACCAATTTGCGGTATCTGATCATCAAGCTATTTGGTCGGCAGGTGATTTTGAAACCAACACAGCATACGGCGTTTTTTCACTTACTCATCTTATGTGTGTTGAAGAAATATCGGATGCCGAAGAGGTTCATATCGAGCCCGTTGCTCTTGCCTACATAAAAAACGATGACACGAAGCCCTTTCTTCTGCGCACGCAATTGGGGTGTGCATTCGGCACCATTTTTAGTTCAACAGATTGTGATTGTGGATTGCAAAGAGATGCGGCGATGAAAGAAATCGCTGCACAAGGGTCGGGAGCATTTATTTACTTCCCAGAACGTGAGGGGCAAGGAGTTGGATTTTTTAATAAAATGAGACTTATGGCTCATGAGCGGTTGACGGGTACTGATGTTTTTGCTGCCGCTGCTGATCTCAATATAGCGCTTGATCCCGATAGTTGTTTAAAGTGGGTGCCTCCCATTGTGCATGAAGTGTTGGGGATTAAGAGTCCAATTGTTTTGCTTACTGGAAACCCGCAACGGCAAAAAATCCTTATGCAGTTTGGTCTGCAGGGTGTTCAAGCTTGCCGCTCGTTGTTTGTCGAAGAAAGTTTTTTATCACCAGATGGCCGGCGCGAGGTTCGTGCAAAGGCCGCAAGGTATGATCAAAGCCCTAAAAATTAGACTTTTTTATTCCCATCCAAGTTTCTTTCTTGGGTCGTAGTTATTTTTCTTCGACCATTTTTCGATGAAGCTACTTAAATCTTCTGGCACCGGATCTGGCATAACAATTTTCAATTTCACAAGCATATCGCCATGCGTTGTTTTGTTAAGAGGAATGCCTTTTCCTTTCAGCCGTAAGGTTGTTCCTGTGGAAGCACCTTTCGGAACTTTAACACTGACATGACCATCCAATGTGGGAACCTTCATGCTAGCGCCAAGCACGGCTTCGGGCAGGCTAATGGGGGCTTCAAGAAGGATGTTGTTGTCTTGTCGTGTAAAAAAAGCGTGTGGTTCAACATGCATTTCAATAATCGCATCGCCTGTGCCGCCAGACCCAGCTTGGCCCTGGCCACGAAGACGGAGTTTGTGACCTTCCTGCGTTCCCGGTGGAACTGTCACATCAATCGTTTTGCCACTTTCGAGTGTCACGCGGCGTTTACCGCCACGTGCAGCATCTACAAAAGGTATGGCAAGTGAGTAGGTGACATCCGCACCTTTTGCGTGTGGCTGACCTCGCTTGCCGCGACCACCACCCATAAATTGAGCGAAGATGTCTTCCATGCCACCCATGTCGCCAAATTGAGAGAAGGGATCTGCATTAGCGCCGGCACCAGTACGTGTGTAGTTGCGCCAAGAACCGCCGCCACCCCAACCTTGGTCATTGCCTTGGGCATCAACTTCGCCGCGATCAAACTTGGCACGCTTTTCGGTATCGGACAGGAGGTCGTAAGCCGCAGTCACTTCCTTAAACTTTTGCTCGATATCTTTGCGGCCTGGATTGACATCAGGATGGAGTTTTTTTGCTAATTTACGATAGGCGCTCTTAATCTCATCTGCTGAGGCTTGTTTGCTCACACCAAGAATTTGATAAGGATCACGCATGGGTTCTGTCTCAAAAGCAAAGGGCGGAACCGAGGTTCCGCCCTTATTCTTAAGCTATAGAATTCAAGAGTCTAGGGTTACTGTACAATTCTCCAGGACCCATCTGGTTCTTGGCAAGCACGACCATAGCCTTGCTGCTGGCGTCCGCCGACGGATATGGTCTGTTGGAATTCGCGGCAATAGGCGCCGCCTTGGTCATATCCATCACGAATAGGCGTGATTGTGCCGGCATTACCGTTACTTGGATTGTTCCAGGTAATTTGTTGGCCAACAGGAGCTGTGTAGGCGCGCTGTTCAGCACGTGCCGCAGCACGTTCATCGCTTTCATCAATCATATTGCCAGCGCGGTTGCCGAGGAAACCACCCAGCAAAACACCTGTTAAAGTTGCAGCAGCATTGCCGCTGCCTTTACCGATTTGACTACCAATCAAACCACCTGCTGCGGCGCCGCCTAAGGTGCCGAATGTTTGACCGCCACCCCAGTTTTGGGTTTGGCAAGCTGATAGCAAAAGTGCCACGCCTAAGATGGCGATAGTTGGCATACGAATCATTGTTAACCTCATGTGAAACGGTGGATTTGATCGTCTAAAACTTTGCTGCAAAAACCTAACCTAAAGAGTAATCTTGGCGCAACTGTGACAATCCAAAGGCATAAAGCAGGCTGCATATGGCTAATAGCGTTGAAAATAAGGATTTTATACCACCCCCGGACCCTTGGGCGTTGTTCCAGGAATGGTACGAGCTCGCCAAACAGTCGGAGCCAAATGACCCTGATGCCATGTCTTTGGCAACTGTTGGCAAAGACGGCATGCCGTCAGTGCGTATGGTGCTAATGAAACATTTTGATAAAAAGGGATTGGTTTTTTTTACAAATCGTCACAGTCGCAAAGGTGAGCAGCTCGATCTCAAGCCCAAGGCTGCCATTTGTCTGCACTGGAAATCTCTCCATCGCCAGATCCGTGTCGAAGGGGAGATTAATCAAG
>JBASWO010000156.1:0-2030 GCA_049276515.1 Alphaproteobacteria bacterium | reverse complement strand
GTGGAAAGATTGCAACGATGACGACGAGAACGCTTAGCCACGTTCGCGGGGCCGATGCGCCGCCGCTGCTTGAACAGACCATAGGCGCAGTGTTTGACGCAACGGTCGCCCGGTCGGCCGAAGATATTGCGCTTATCGTTCGACACCAAGATGTGCGCTGGACCTGGCGCACGTTGCAGCGACACGTAGACTCCGTAGCGGCGGGCCTGCTCGAGCGCGGCCTGCAGCCGGGCGACCGGGTGGGCATCTGGGCACCCAATTGCGCCGAATGGGCCATCGTCCAGTTCGCGACCGCAAAGGCCGGGCTGGTATTGGTCACCATCAATCCCGCATATCGCGCGGCAGAACTGGAATATGCGCTGAACAAGGTTGGCTGCGCTGCCCTTATCACCGCGCCCTCGCATAAGGGCAGCGATTATCTCGCCATTTTACGGGACCTGAGCGTTGCTCGACTGCCCGGGCTGCGACTCCTGGTTACAACCGGAGAAGAGCGGCACGAGGGCTTCGTCCCGTTCGCGGAGCTGGCATCGGATGAACCGCTTAACCCGGGTGTTGACATCCGGCCTGACGACCCGGTCAACATCCAATTTACCAGCGGCACCACCGGGTTTCCGAAGGGGGCAACGCTCTCGCACCGTAATATCCTCAACAATGGATATCTTGTCGGCAGGCAGATCGGGCTCTCTCCTGTGTATCGAGTGTGCATTCCCGTACCGCTATATCATTGCTTCGGTATGGTGATCGGCAATCTCGCGTGCCTCGTTCACGGGGCGACCATGGTCTACCCGGCGGATTCATTTGATCCCCTGGCAGTGCTCAAAGCGGTCGAGCAGGAGAGATGCACAGCTCTTTATGGCGTACCGACCATGTTCATCGCACTCCTGCGCCACCCCGAATTTGATCTCTTCGATCTGTCTTCGCTGCGGACCGGGATCATGGCGGGAGCGCCCTGTCCCATATCAGTCATGCGAGAAGTCATCGACCGGATGCATATGGCGGGCGTCACGATCGCGTACGGGATGACCGAGACGAGCCCCGTCAGCTTTCAGAGCGACATGGACGACCCCCTCGAATTGCGCGTGTCCACCGTGGGGCGCATCCAACCCCATCTCGAGGTCAAACTGGTCGATACCGAAGGTGCGACCGTGATGCGCGGTGAACCGGGCGAGCTATGTACACGCGGCTATTCGGTGATGCTGGGCTACTGGGACGACACGGCAAAGACCGCCGAAGCCATAGATGCGGACGGTTGGTTACACACCGGGGATCTCGCGACGATAGATGATGCCGGATATTGTCGTATCGTCGGACGGATCAAGGATATGGTGATCCGAGGCGGCGAAAATATCTATCCGCGCGAGGTCGAGGAGTTCCTGCTTACTCACCCAGATATCATCGATGCGCAGGTCGTCGGCGTGGCTGATGCAAAATATGGCGAGGAGCTCTGCGCCTGGATAATCGTGCGGGCGGATGCGTCGCAGAATGAACAGGCGGTTCGCGATTGGTGCCGCGCCCGAATAGCGCATTTCAAGGTGCCTCGTTATGTGCGGATCGTGCAGGAATTCCCCATGACGGTCACCGGCAAAGTCCAGAAATTCGCCATTCGCGATGCGATGGACGCCATCCTGAAATCTAGCTGCCCGGCCAACTAACACGAAGACTTGTTAGAAAGACCACAATTGGCGGCGGGTGACTTTGGTGATCTCAAGCAGAAGGTATACGGCAGCTTACCGCTAAGTCTGCGCCAATTCCGGACAGTCAGGATCGTCCCCGGAAGACGACCGATGGTGACCACGACGACGATGACCGCTTTCGGCGCTGCGCTCGCCAAGATCCATGGCTGACTTCGGGCGCGAAGCGGACATAAAAACTTGCGAATGCCGCGGCTATCTGAACTAAAAGCCGGCATGTCCGATGACATCGAAGCGGCGATCGCGAAGGCCATTCATAACGCGCCCGATTGGCTTCGGCAGCACCTCGCGTCCAAAGATTTATCGGCACGGCTGCGCGCCGAGGAAACTTTAGCAGCC
>JBASWO010000155.1:0-1773 GCA_049276515.1 Alphaproteobacteria bacterium | reverse complement strand
GGGTAGATCAGGACGAATAGAGGACAAGACGCTGTCCTCAAAAAACGACACAAAGTTTTTGAAGTGTTAGGCGAGAGCGGGTATCGAATCAAAAAAATTGATTCGTTTCTTAAGCTGCGCTCAAAACATCGCCAAGTTTATCGAGCAAATAATCGAGATCATCATTGCCGAAATCTTCATATTGGGTGAGGACCCGCTCGATCACGCGCGCGCGATAACGCTCACGGTCATGCTCACCACCATCCATTTTGGTTTCGCGTACAACATCAATCGCAACACGTACGGCAGGCAGGAAACGCGGAGGCATATTGGTTTTCTCATAAAGAGATTTTAATCCCAAACGCCCACCGTCATGAATGAGGATGCGCGCATTCACGAGAGGAACATTGGCCATAATGGCAATGGCAACTTCAAAGAAAGCGATATCGCCCATGCAAAGGGCGCGCAAGACTAGCGACGGTGTCAGGCGTTTGTTCCTGTACATTTGCGTGATGAGTTTTTCTAATTCTTGTTCGCTTGAGCCACCTGACAAATTAATGACAGTGCGCTCACGACTTTGCATGACAATATCTGCAGCCATGCCTTGTGGTAATTCATGATGGCTAGCCAGATAATCTTTAAGATTATCAGACACCATTGTGACGAGGCGCTCCGTTACCGTGACAGGTAAAGTAGGCCTTTTGACCATCTTTTCTTTGACCAAATCGCTTTCTGCAAAACGATCGACAGCCTTGGCAAAGCTTGTTTCATTGATCTTTGCCGTAGTGTTGCTCATCAATGTGGCGACGGCCTTTTCACCACCCGATGTGATAAGCGCTTCTGAAACTTTTTCAGAAACATTAGATCTTTCAGCAATCGCTTCTTGTTTTGATGACGCACCACCTTGAATAATGGTTGCAAGATCATCATCGGTCAGCACTTGCGAATGCGTCAATATGGGCAGAGCCACACTTTCGATATCATTGGCTAACTTGACAGCAACATCATGAGGTAAACGCGACGCCTTGCGCAAACTCTGCGATAGAGCTTGCCGCACACTGGCTTCAACATCTTTAGCCATAACGCGTACAATATCTTGCGCCAACTTCAGTTCATGTTCTGTGAGACGCGTGTTATCAAGCTCAACCGCTAATTTTCCGGCGAGCGCTGAGCGAACAACTGGCGATGGTTCCGCCAAAAGTTTGGCGACATCGGCTTGGGTTAATGTAGACGCACTTGGTTCAGCCACCTTGATCAACTCCGGCGATAGGATAGAGGGGTTGGTAAGCGGAAAATGACCTTAAAAAAACATACCACGAATTGATTATGACGAGAAAGCTTTGTCTCTTTCTTAACGGGCAGCGGTCCTATACCGAAATCAGCTTGTTTTCTCGGCTTTTTTAGTTAGAAAATCGTTAAGTCCTTTTTCTATACACGCGGTTTTTATGATGGATCTGAAACAACATATTCGTGGTATTCCTGATTTTCCAAAACCGGGCATCCTTTTTTATGACATTGGCACCCTGCTCGCACATGGCGAAGCTTGGAAAGAAACAGTCAAACAGCTCACAGATATTTTACGTCCCTTAAAAGCTGATGTTTTGATTGGGATTGAATCGCGCGGCTTCTTAGTTGCAGCTCCTTTAGCAACCGCGCTTGGCACGGGCTTTGTGATGGTGCGCAAGAAAGGCAAATTGCCCGGTAAAACCATCTCTTATAATTACACTTTGGAATATGGCAGTGACACGATTGAGATCCAAGAAGGCATGATCAAGCCCGGCCAGCGCGTTATCG
>JBASWO010000154.1:0-1793 GCA_049276515.1 Alphaproteobacteria bacterium | reverse complement strand
CGGCTATGTTGCTGTCGTTCTTATACCGAAGATTGAGGGAGGTTTCTATAACCAGTAATTCTGCCATTCCAGGCCGTAGGGCCTATGCTGAAGCCGGGGTCGATATCGACGCTGGAAACGCTCTTGTAGAGGCTATTAAGCCCCTAGCTAAGGCGACAGCGCGGGTCGGTGCGGATGCAGGGCTTGGTGGCTTTGGCGCGCTTTTTGACCTCAAAGCAGCTGGTTTTAAAGACCCTATTTTGGTTTCAACCACGGATGGCGTAGGCACCAAATTAAAGGTGGCTATCGATAGCGGTAAGCATACTACCGTCGGCATTGATCTCGTGGCTATGTGTGTCAATGATCTGATCGTGCAGGGCGCTGAGCCTCTTCTCTTTCTCGATTATTTTGCGACCGGCAAGTTGGATGTTGCGAGCGCAAGAGATGTTATCGCTGGTATTGCTGAAGGTTGCCGTCAGGCAGGCTGTGCTTTGGTCGGCGGCGAAACTGCTGAGATGCCCGGTATGTATAGTAAGGGTGATTATGACCTCGCAGGTTTTTCTGTAGGTGCCGTTGAGCGCAATGAAATTCTGCCGCAGAAAAATCTTATGGCCGGCGACATCGTCTTGGGTCTTGGCTCAAGCGGCGTTCATAGCAATGGTTTTTCTTTAGTGCGCAAATTAGTTGAGCAAGAAAAATGTTCCTATCATGCGCCTGCACCCTTTGATCCGTCACGTAGTTTGGCAGATGCGCTTTTGGAGCCCACCCGCATCTATGTAAAGCCGATGCTCAAAGCGATCCGCACAGGTCATGTCAAGGCCATGGCGCACATCACGGGCGGCGGCTTGCTTGAAAATATTCCGCGCGTTTTGCCTGAAGGCCTTGGTGTTTGGTTGAGTGCTAAATCCTGGCAAGCGCCGCCTGTCTTCACCTGGATGGCAAAAGTAGGCGCCATTGATGCAGAAGAGATGGCGCGAACCTTTAATTGCGGTATTGGCATGGTTGTTATTGTCGCGGCAGAACATGCGGATGCTGTGATGAAGATCTTAAGTGATGCGGGCGAGAAGGTGTTTCGTATCGGTGAGGTTGAGGTCAATAAATCAGCGCATCGTGTTACTTTGCAGGGCGCTGACGCGGTGTGGCCGTGCTGAAGATAGCTGTTTTGATCTCGGGTCGCGGCAGTAATCTTCAAGCCCTGATCGATGCAGAAAAAACCGGTCATTTCCCTGCGCATATTGTGAGTGTCATCTCCAATGATCCTTCGGCGCAAGGCTTGGAACGTGCCAAAGCAGCTCAAATACCCACGCATGTGATCAATCACAAAGATTTTAAAGATCGTCAGAGTTTTGAAGAGGCGTTAGATGAAAAGCTCACCAAAGAGGGAGTGCAGCTTATTTGCTTAGCAGGCTTTATGCGACTTTTGACGCCATGGTTTGTTGATCGTTGGCTTGATCGTTTGATTAATATTCATCCCTCTTTACTGCCAGCTTTTCCAGGACTTGATACACACAAAAAAGCTATCGAATATGGTGCCCAATTTACAGGCTGCACGGTCCATTTTGTAAGGTCAGCCATGGATCATGGCCCCATTATTATGCAGGCGGTTATCCCGGTCTTACCTGATGATACAGAAGAGGCTTTAGCGGCGCGGGTTTTAAAGGCTGAACATACCATTTACCCGCTAGCCGTAAGTTTGATCGCTGAAAGCCGGGTCAATGTGATCAATGAAAAAGTCCTTATAACAGGGGCAACAGCACCGCAAGTTGGGCTTATTAATCCGCTACTTGCCAAATCATAGACTGCACCATAAATAG
>JBASWO010000153.1:0-10148 GCA_049276515.1 Alphaproteobacteria bacterium | reverse complement strand
ATCACCTAAGATGGTTGAGCCTACGCCAGCCCTTGTTCAACAAGGACCTGCGCCGGTTGCACTTAAGTCCTCCGTTGTGAAGCCAACTGCATTACGTGCACCGCCTGCACATTCGGCGCCAACCAATCTGGTACCCGAAGGACCTGGCGGCTTTTTATTGGAGTAAGGCCTATGAAAAAAACACTCGCCCTTTTATCGACAACTTTGCTTTTAGTTGGTTGCGCCGTTTATGAACCTACGGTCAAGCCGGACTACAGCATCCGTGTGATGCCAAAGCCGAATGGTGGGATGACGGCCATTGCACCAACCTGTGCAAGTTGGTCGCTCGCTAATAAAAATCCGTATGACAACCAACCTGATCCCAACTTTGGTTGTGCCAGTGCGCGTAACTTAGCCATGATTGTTGAACGTCCTGAAGATTTGATCAAAGGACGCGATTCCGGCAATTCCCATGGTGTCATGGCTGTTGGCGCAATGCGTCGTTATTACAACAACCAGACACGTGGTTTGCTTGATACCGATACAGCACCTGATATGTCTGTTGCGGCTACGACAGCCCCATCAGCCGCATCAAGTTTGACAGGTGATGTAACGGGCGGTGGCGCACCCGCAGCAGCGGCTCCACCGGCCCCATAAAGGAGGCGCACTATCGCAATGAGTGCCCGACATTATAACCCTGAAGAGGGCGGCGCCGTTATGCACGGCGAATTTATGGCCTTCGTCACTGATGACGACTCTCTAGCTATTGTTCGTGGCTGGGCTGAGCGTCAAGGGTTTCCGGCTGCCACAGTGCAACAGGGCGGGCCGGATATGTTTGCGCAAATGCTGGAATCGTCAGCACCACCTAAGATGGCAATGGTAGATGTCGATGGCCAAGCTGACCCTGTCGGCATGGCCGCGCGTTTAATCAGCCTCTGCGGTACAGATACAAAAATTGTTATTATTGGCTCTGCCAACGATGTCGGCGTTTATCGCCAAATGCTCAATGCCGGTGTCGTCGATTATCTGGTGAAACCTCTATCCTCTGAAATTCTCAATCAAGCGCTCGCTGCTGCTCTGCGCGGTCATGCGCCTGGCAAGGCTGAAAACAAAGAAGCTAAGCTTATTGTTGTTTTAGGTACACGCGGCGGTGTTGGCGCCAGCACTATTGCTGTCAATACGGGTTGGCTTTTATCCCATGAATTGAAATTCAATTGTGCACTGCTTGATCTTGATTTGCAGTTTGGCACAACCTCCTTGTCACTTGATTTAGAACCTGGCCGTGGTTTACGCGATATTGTGAATTCGCCACATCGTGTCGATGGTTTGATGATCGCAAGCTCGATTGTTCCAGAAAGTGATCAGTTTTCAGTTTTAGGTGCTGAAGAAGCCGTCGATGAGTTTGTTCAAATGGATTCAGGCGCAATCAGTGCGCTTCTTAAAGAAATGATGGGCAATTTTGACTACATTGTCGTTGATCTACCACGCCACTTGCTCGCTGCACAAAAACGTCTTTTTGCTTCGGCCAATCAGATTGTGCTGGTTACAGAACTGTCATTAGCGGGTATTCGCGATACGCTTCGCATCAAAACCGCTCTCGCGAGTTTAGGATGTTCGGGAACATTGACTGTTGTCGCCTCTCGCCTTGGCCCTTCACGCACCGGGCAAGTGGATCAGATTTCATTTGAAAAAGGCGCACAAATCAAAATTGATTTGATTGTCCCGGAAGATCACAAAATTGTGAGTGCCGCCGCTAATTCTGGTAAGGCACTTGGTGCTGTGGCTCGCACAGCACCAGTTACAAAAGCTCTTTTGACATTAGCGCAGAAGTTGAGTGGCCGCGTTAGCGCACCGGCCAATAAGAAAGATACGAATTTAATGGATAAATTATTCGGCGCGGGAAAGAAGAAGCCCGCACCAAAATCAGGATCTGAAGCATGACACCTATGGATGGCACAGCGCCTCCTTCTGATTTAACGATCCAGACTTTGCGGGATCGTATTATGCCTTTATTGCGTGACAAGATCCCATCCGACAAAGCGCGTTGGACAGCACGTGCTGATATTGCGCGTGAGGCTAAACAAGTTGTAGCCGATTTCTTAGCAACGGGTGGCCTTGAGCTTAATCTTCTCGATCAACGCGATCTCGTGACATCTTTGATCAATGGTTTTCAGGCAGGGCAGGGACCAGCGCCGTCTTCAGCACCTACTGGACCAACGCTGGCCACACTCACAGATATGGCTGGCCCTGCTAAAGCAGCTGCCCATTCAGCTCTTACATCTGTCAATGCTGAGTTAGATGCACCCTTAGCCTCTCCTGCTCCTCATGATCCTTATGCGCGCGCACCGACCGTCAATACCAGCCGCAGCAGCGTTGAGACTGCCAAAACAAAATTACAGCCGATTGTTTTAGAACGCATTGATACATCGGCTGCCGCAAAAATGTCGCGTGAAGATTTAGGCCGTGACCTGACAGGTCTCGTTGCCGAACTTCTCATGGAAAATAAAATTCAGCTGAACGCCACCGAGCGACAAGAGCTCGTCGCGCAATTGCTGAATGATATGTTGGGGCTTGGTCCACTTGAGCCACTTCTCGCCGAAGAAACAATCTCAGAAATCATGGTCAATGGGCCCAAGCAAGTTTATATCGAACAAAAGGGTAAACTGACCTTATCTGATGTGCGTTTTCGTGATAACGCCCATGTTCTTGCCATCGCCACACGTATTGTGACGGCTATTGGTCGTCGTATCGATGAAAGTAGCCCTCTTTGCGATGCGCGTTTGATGGATGGTAGTCGTGTTAACATCATTATTCCGCCCCTTGCGATTGATGGTCCTACCATCACCATTCGTAAGTTTTCTAAAAAGAAAATTATGCTTGAGACTATGGTGCAATTCGGCAGCATGTCGCAACAGATGGCAAAAGTCCTTCGCATCGTAGGTCGCTCACGCGTCAATATTTTGATCTCAGGTAGTACAGGCTCCGGTAAAACACCCCTGCTCAATGCCCTTTCACAAATGATCGATCATGGTGAGCGTGTCGTTACCATCGAAGACGCCGCTGAATTGCAACTACAACAGCCTCACGTTGTTCGCTTGGAAACGCGTCCCGCCAATCTTGAAGGGCATGGCGAAATCACCATGCGTGATTTGCTCAAAAACGCTCTGCGTATGCGTCCTGACCGCATCATCGTCGGTGAAACCCGCGGTGGCGAAGCCATTGATATGTTGCAAGCTATGAACACAGGCCATGATGGCTCACTCTCCACCGTTCACGCCAATCGTCCACGTGAAGCCTTGATGCGTCTTGAAAACATGGTGGGATTGGCTGTGGCCAATCTCTCGCCACGCGCTATTCGCCAACAGATTGCTTCAGCCGTTGATATGATTATTCAGGTCAGCCGTATGCGCGATGGCTCGCGCCGCATTACCTATATTTCTGAGATTACCGGCATGGAAGGTGATGTTATTACCATGCAAGATTTGTTTACAGCTGAAGTGACGGGTGAAAGCGCAGATAGCAAACTCCAAGTCGAGTTCAAGAATAATGGCATGCGCCCCCACTGTTTGCCGAAAGCCGCCTATTATGGCCTTGATAAACAACTTCTGGAGGCGATGAACGGATAATGACTGGCGCACTTCTCTATACAGTACTTGGTTTAGGTGCCTTCGTGGTCGTTCTCTTGATTGGCGCTGTCTTCAATGAAGGCAAGAACGAGCTGGATCGTCGTTTGGAGCGTGTCGGCCCGCAAGGTACTGTGCGCAAGATCGTCACGCATGATCGCTTAAACGCTGTACGTCGCACCAGTGACAGCGGCATTCCTTTGATGGATCAGTTGATCCGCCTTCTGCCAAATCCCGATAAATTGCGCGCACGCTTATCGCGCACAGGCAAAAATATAAATCTTGGCGAATATTTGATGATCAATGGCATTGCTTTGATTGTGTTTTATCTTATTTTCCATTTCCTTGGTTGGTCACCTGTTATTGTTATTTTACTCTCCATTGGTCTTGGTCTTGGTGTCCCGCATTTTGTCACAGGCTTTATGGGCAAACGGCGCATCAAGAAATTCCTAGCTTCTTTCCCTGAAGCTATCGATACGATGTGCCGTGGTTTGCGCTCAGGTCTTCCTGTCACAGAATCTATCGCTGCTGTTGGCAGAGAAATGCCTGATCCCATTGGTCTTGAATTTCACCGCATCAGTGATGGTGTGCATATGGGTAAAAGCTTAGAATCTGCCATGTGGGAAGTTGCTAAGCGTATTGATGTGCCTGAATATCGCTTTTTGATTATCGCTATGGCCATTCAAAAAGAAACTGGCGGTAATTTGGCGGAAACCATGGGTAATTTGGCTGATCTCATTCGTAAGCGTCGCCAGCTACGCATGAAAGTCAAAGCGATGTCAGCTGAAGCAAAAGCGAGTGCTCTCATCATCGGCTCATTGCCTTTCATTATGTTCTGTCTCCTCATGCTGATTAGCCCCGATTACATGCTGACAATGTTCACAGACCTGCGTGGCAAAATCATGCTGGGTGCTGCTCTCACATGGATGTCGATTGGTTGGGGTACAATGACCAAGATGATATCCTTTGAATTGTAAGGTGACCCATGACACTTGAACGCTTTATTCATGATCCAACAGTTCTCTCTCTCCTTTGTGGCGCGGGTGCTTTTGGTGTTGTGGTCCTGATCTGGATGGCACTGATTGAAAAAGATCCGCTCCCTGCGCGTCTTAAGAACATCACCAACCGGAAGTCAGAATTGCGCGATATGGAGCGTCGTAAAAAAGTGTCACGCCATGTCACGGCAAGCCGCGCCAACGTTATTAAAAATGTGGTGCAAAAGCTCAAGCTTGAACAAGGTAAAAAGATGGATGAGTTGCGCCTCAAATTAGCGCGCGCCGGCTATCGTTCACGCGATGCCATGTTTATGTATCTTTTCTTAAAGCTAGCGATGCCGCCAATCACGGGCTTTATCGTCTTTTTCTTCATTTTCGTTTTACAGGCTTTCAATGTTAAGCCCATTCTTGGCTTTCTTCTGATTATTGTTGGCGCCTTGCTCGGCATTATGCTGCCGGATGTTTTCATCAAGAACCAAACGCAAAAACGTGAAAACGTTTTACGCAAAGCCATGCCCGATGCACTCGATTTAATGGTTATTTGCGCTGAAGCTGGCCTTAGTCTCGATTCTGGATTTGATCGCGTGAGCCGCGAAATTGGACCGAGCTGCCCTGAGCTTGCTGAAGAAGTTGGCTTAACAGCGGTTGAGCTCAGCTTCTTGCCAGACCGCTCGAAGGCTCTTCAAAATCTTGCTGATCGTGTTGCACTGCCTGGCGTTGTTGCTTTGGCTAACACTCTTATTCAAACAGAAAAATACGGTACGCCCTTAGCGCAGTCTTTACGCGTCCTCTCGGCTGAAATGCGCGAAGAACGTATCATGGCGGCCGAAGCTAAGGCTGCCAAATTACCAGCTACGCTGACTATTCCTATGATCCTTTTCATTTTGCCACCTCTTTTCGTTGTTCTCATTGGCCCAGCCGCTCTCAAGGTTATGGGTGTGATGCGTGGAAATTAAAGGGCGTTTGATAGCCATAATTGCGCCTTAACGTTTTCCTAAACTCCTTCGGGTAATAATAATCAGCCCTAACCCTTGGGCATTCTTATGGTTCTTAAATCCAAAAATAAAAAACGTAGTTCGGACGATCTAGCAACCCACCGGCATTGGTTGGCCCTGGCTGAAGAGAAAGCCCATGGCCCTATCAGCCATGGCGGCAGTCCTCACCCTTCTGTCAAAGTTGGCGCAGTTCTGGTTGATAAAAAAGGCCACGAAATTTCTGCTGCGAGCAATCGCTTTGCTTATGGTGTCGATCGGAGACGGCCTGAACGTTATAGAAGTGGCCATAAATCCTTATGGATTAACTGCGCTGAACAACTCGCTATTGCTGCTGCTCTCCGCAAGCATGCTGATATTAAAGACGCCAAGCTTTACGTTACGCTTGAGCCCTGCGCTGTTTGTGCCGGTCTTATTGGTGAATTACGCCTCAAACAAGTTTTTGTACCCGTAGGTGCGATGCGTCGTTATGCAAAGCTAAAATCCAAATGGAAAGACAGCATCGAGATTGGCCTTATTAAATTGGCTGAAGCTGGAGTACAGCTGACATCGATTGATACAAAAACAATGCGCACAAAGCGCAAAACCTAGTGTAACGTCAGCGCTGCTAAATCTCTATAAAACTGATCGGATTCTGGTGTCAAACGATCACCATAACTGCGCATATGCTGCGTGGTGCGCTTAATTTCCGGTTTTGCGTCTTCTCTTCCATCGAGTGCCGACATTGAGATGCCATCAAACGGACTGAAAAGATCTGTGAGAAGTGTATTAAAGGAACGCATGCTATGTTCAGCTTGCGTTACATAAATCCATTCTTGTTCATTGATCATTTCCGGTAATTGTAGGCCAACAGCCGTATCATGCAGAATATGTTTTTGGGGCAAGAGTTTAAGGATCTCAAAAAACTGCTGTGAGAGTTTATGATTACGGTCCGCAGCATTTAAACGCGCACCAGCCTTGATCGGCCTAAAGAGATCGCGTGAGCCCAACGTAACGCTGATATGGGGTAAAGCGTTTTGAAAATCCCAATTATCGGCTGCTAACAAAGCATCATTGGCTTGATCAATGCTGGCGCTTTGTTCTTCGAGATAGAGCATATTGATCATCTGCGCGATGCGCTTTTGTAAACGCTTATCCAGAATTTCGAGATCATCTTTTTCAGTTTCAGATACGTAGCTACCAATGGTCGCTACCGTCACGCGATAACCGCCGCCCTTCATATTACGCGCACAGTCATAGAGGGTGCGTCTTAAATGCCCGACTTCCATGTCATAAATTTTGTAATTACCAGCATCTTGCAAAAGTTCGAACTGACGAACAGCTGCCCATTCTGCTGGAAAGTTATCAGGCCCTAACGTGATGCCGCGGGCCAACTTCTCATTCAGATCATCTTGGAGCTGTTCAGGAAACCAAATGTCTGTTGTTGCCTGTTTGCCCATACGCTGCAGGAACGAAAACCCAGCCGTGATTTTACGGCCAGCCGGTTCTGGTGAGACAAACAGTTGCCTGTTTTTAACAGATAAATTTTGTGAAGCCGCGGCAAAACGCGACTCGTCTTTGATTGTCATATCCTCTCCCTTCGCCGGTATGAGCCGGATCAGGTTCAACGGGTATAATCTCAGCCTTTGGCACACACTGTGCCGAAGACACCCCGGGTCTTGGTGGTGAGATTAGGGACATTGGGTTCTATTGTCAAAGAAGTCAGCCAGTGCTACCCACAGTCACGTAACTTTTTTAGGTTTCCCATGTCCGCTGCTGAAAATATTGAAGATATTGAATATTTCGCGCGCCGCCGCGTCTCGCCTGAACTGTATCAGGATTATCAACTGCCCGCCTATTTGAAGAGCCGCCTCCCCTTGAATAAAGGCGCCCTTATTGTTGATTTTGGCTGCGGTATGGGCCGGATGCTGAAAACCCTTAAAGCTGAGGGTTATACCAATGTTGTCGGTATTGATATTGAAGAAGAAGCTGTTGCTTATTGCCGCTCGCTGGGTCTCAACGCCTATACAGCAGTCCCAGATCACGTCGCTGGCAATGCTCATTTTGTGATTATGAACCATGTGCTCGAGCATCTCAAAAAAGAAGATATGGTTCCCGCGCTCAAAAATATTCGCAACATGCTGGCATCAGATGGTCGTTATTTTTTAGCTGTGCCGAATGCTCAGTCACCAACTGGCGCCTATTGGCGTTATGAAGATTTCACCCATGAATATCTTTTTACCAGTGGCTCTCTATGGTTTGTTTTGAAAACAGCTGGTTTTTCTAAAATCGAAATTATCGATATTGATTGCACAGAAGGATTGGGTCTGATCAAAACCATAATCCGTAAATTTTTCCTGACGCTTTACAAAATGAATTACAAATTTTGGAACAAGATTACGAGCAGTGGTACACAGCCAAGCTCTGAAGATATTTTCAGTTTTGAAATCAAAGCGATCTGTCACAAATAATCAGTCACTGAAATCTTCGGGTATTTCACCACCCAAGACTTTTTTAATTGTATCAAATGTAAAGCCCGCACGGGCCATAATGGCGATATGCTTAGTATGCTTCGCATTATCAATTGCACCCACGGCATAAGGCCCCAACTTCTTACGTTTTGCGAGTTTATGGGCGGCACCTAATTCTCTTTCACTGTGATCTTCTTCATAGGGTTTGAGCGTCTCCTCGATTAGTCTTTTATCGATACCTTTGATGAGGAGTTTTTGGTGAATTGCACGGCTCGAACGGCCCTGACGACGCAGGCTATCGTGCTTCATGGCGGCATAGGAGGCGTCATTCAAAATGCCCAATTTACGGTGCTTCTCAATAATCGTTTCGATAGCATTATGAAGCTGCTTTTGCCTCTCAGTATCAGCTGCAAAGGCGGGGTCGCGCATCGTGGCCCGTCGCAAGCGGTTCCTCAAAACACGGCGCAGGGAAGCTTCAGACGCAGCGTAGCGGCCAAGATAATGCAGCGCGATATTCGCCAGTCTTTCGGGCGTTGGAAGTTTCAAGGGACGTCGCGCTTTGATGGGCATGATAGTTTCTTGCTTGCAACACTGGATAGGAATGAAGGCTACATTAAATCAATTTTAAAGTTTAGAGCCTTAAAGTGGCGCCAACAAAAAGAAAAGAAATATTGAGGGAGGGGATATTAATGTGTGGCGAACTTAACCGCTACTTTATTGAACTTATGCCCGATGAAGGTGGCGATATTCCACGCTATCGTGAGAATGAAATACGCCGCGAGTTAGCCACAAATTTCCTCGCAAAGATTGCTGAGTGGCTCACCCAAAATGAATTAAAAGACAAAGTTGCAACCGTTGCTGTCACGGCTCTAGGCCAGGTTCAAATTACCTGTGAGCCGGATGTTATTAGCCAGATGCGCAGCCACGAAGCCTTAAACATCGCAGCCATTCGCCAAAGTGGCATGTATATCGATAATGCGAGCCGCTGGAACCAAGCTCATTAGATTTGAAGATTTAGCGCTGGCAAATATAAGCTAAACCACTATCCGGATCGATGCAGGTGACGCCATTTCGACTGCCGCGGCGCGCATAAGGATCAAGTGGCATAGTGGGTGCAGGAATTTGCGTTTGATCAGGTAAGGGCTCAAGACCATGCCGAGCCCGCCAATTTGCATTATACTGCTCGCTATCACGCCGTCCTTGAGCATCGTATTGCACGCCAGATTGTATCGGTTGGCCCCATGTTCTTTGTTCGCGCTGCAATTGGCTTAAAAGATCACGCGCTTTGTTACCGGACTGACGATTGAGTTGAAATTCTTGCAAAGATTTCTGTCTTTGCAGATTGGTGTCATAATTTTCCCAAACATCTTTATTGGGATTATAAATTTGCTGGCCACCCGGATCGCCACGCACAATCACATCCAATTGCTGATCATAATAAGCGCCAGGACCCATCATGTTACGCGCATGGGCTGACAAACTGAGAGCGATAGCAAAAAACAAGAAAAGAAAAACAACCAGAAGACTATAGAGGGACTGGCGGCGCATAGCGGTCATGCGTTTCTCCTTCGTTAAAAGAAAGCATGGCCCATGAATATGGCTTAATTTTGTTATATTAAATCGCGAAATCCATAAGAAAACTGCGCAATTCATCGATGCCGCTATTTTTCTCAGAACTTGTCGCTAGAACACCAGGACGCGCTGCCTTGTGTTTTTGAAGCTTAGCTTCGACCTGTTTTAAAATCGTATCATGCTCAAGTCCGCGCACCTGATCGAGTTTTGTGAGTACGACTTTATAACTTGCTGCGGCACGATCAAGAAATTGCATCATGCTCAAATCATTAGCTTTGATACCGTGCCGGCTATCAATCAAAAGACAAACACACCGCAAAGGCGGGCGTGATTGTAGATATTGATAGACAAGATTATTCCACTGATCTTTTTGCTCGCGCGGCGCATCGGCATGACCATAACCGGGTAAATCGGCAAGCATCAATCGCTCGGCTAAATTAAAGAAAATAATTTGCTGTGTACGGCCAGGTGTGTTGGAAGCACGTGCAAGATTTTTGCGATTGGTCAGCGCATTAATGAGTGAGGATTTACCAACAT
>JBASWO010000152.1:0-8172 GCA_049276515.1 Alphaproteobacteria bacterium | reverse complement strand
GTATTTGACTTAGCGCCTATGACGGATGAGCAAGTTATTACCGGCTTTACAACAACGGAAGATGTTATAAAAAACCGTCCGCACATGGTGCAGCAGATTGTGAGCGGCCTCCAAGAAGCCATCAATCTTATGTATTCTAAACCTGAAGTTTCCTACAAGGTAGCTAAAAAGCTCTATCCAAATTTGTCGGATGCAGTTGTGCGCCGCGCGGTTGATCATATGATCAACGCTAAAATTTATCCGCGCTCCGTTGTTGTGGTTGATCGCTTATGGCAACGCACTCTTAAGACAAGACTTGATAGTGGTGAGTTGAAGAAACCCCAGACCACAGATGTTGCGGTTGATAATAGTTTTGCTCTGCAAGCTAAAAAGGATGTGGGCATCGCTATAAAATGAGCGTCCTGAGAGCGCAAGCTGTAGGTAAGTCTTATAGTCAATCGGACGGTCAGCAACTCACCGTTATTGGTGATATCAGCCTTGATTTAATTCCGGGTGAAATTGTTTGTCTACTTGGTGCCAGTGGCAGTGGTAAAACTACATTTCTAAAATTATTGTCAGGCCTAGAGGTACCAGATAGAGGCACTGTGCAATCGCATATTCAGCGTCCTGGACCTACTTTTGGCTATGTATCTCAGGATGATCGTTTATTGCCATGGCGCACTGTACAAGAAAATGTTGGCCTTGGCTTGGAGCTGTGTGGCCAGACGAAGTCAGAAGCCATGGAGAAAGCCGAAAAAGTTTTAAGCCGCGTCGGCATGAAAGACTTTGCTGATAGTTATTCGTCTCAACTTTCTGGAGGTATGCAGCAACGCGTTTTGTTGGCGCGCACGCTTGTGTTGGAGCCAAGGCTCTTGTTGCTTGATGAGCCCATGAGCAGTCTTGATATCTTGGCACGGCGTGAACTCGCTGAACTTATCAAATCTTACACATACGAACAGCAAGCAGCGACATTGGTTGTTACCCATTCTGTTGAAGAAGCTTGTTTTCTTGCTGATCGCGTCCTTTTAGTGACGCGCTCACCGGCGCGATTGTTTAAAGAAATCCGTATTACGGATAAGCCTTCGCCACACGCGGTGCTGCGCAGCGAAGCTCTGAATTTTGTTATGAAAGATTTATGGGCCGCCTTGGGGACAGCGATATGATGCGTTGTTTTAAAAACACCCTGCTTGTTCTTTTGCCAGCCGTTCTGTTCTTGGGCTTTTGGGAATACGCTGTCTATAACAATACAAGACTGCAATTTCTTTTTGCAGCTCCCCATCTCATTGCTCAAATTGCTCTTGAAGAGTGGAGACAACCAGAAATCTGGTATCATATTTTCATAACTTTTAGTGAGGCCGCTTTAGGCCTTTTGTTCGGCACCTTTTTAGGAACGGCTTGTGGCTTACTTTTGTGGGGAAATGGACGGATCGATTTTATTGCACGACCTTATCTAGTTTTTTTCGGCTCAATACCAATTTTTGCTTTAGCACCTATTACGATCATGTGGTTTGGCATCGGATTGCCATCCAAAATCATTATGGCAGGGTTTGCCGTATTCTTTGTTTCTCTCCTTCAGGCTTATGAAGGTGCACAAGTGATTGCAAGCCAATATCTTTCTTTTGCCCGTAACCTTGGGGCTCCTAATATCCTCGTCATTCGGAAAATCATTATCCCAGGTGCCATCGATTGGGTGATTGCTGGGTATAAGTTGAATGTGGGCTTCGCTCTTGTCGGCGCTTTTATTGCAGAGTTTGTGAGTTCAGAAAAAGGACTTGGCCACTACATTATAAGGGCCAGTGCACTTTATGATATGCCACGTGTTTTATTTGGTCTTTTTATGTTGTCTCTGCTGGGCCTCTTGATGACAGCGCTCGCTTGGTTCCTGCAGAGCCGAAGACAATAATTAAGCCGCTTTAGCTGTACGTGCTGCTGGGCGTAAAAGAACCTCATAAAGTTCCATCATATTTTCAAACCATGCACTTTGTGGGAAAGCATCGGCAATAAAGTTACGTGTGCGTTCGGCAATATCGATGCGTTGAATGGACTGCATATCAATGGCTTCGCGTAAGGCTTCAGTCAAAGCTTGAATATCATCGGGTGGGATAACCCAAGCGGTTTCACCATTCACAACCATTTCGGGATTAGCACCACAATCCGTCACAATCACAGGACGGCCAATCGCTTGTGCGCCCAACAATTTAATTGCCTGACCACGCGGCGCTATATTGGGTGCGACAACAAGGCTGGCAAGCCAGCAAGCTGCCGGCCAATCCAAGCAATATTCTGGCATGATCACTTTGCCATTGAGATGATAGCGATTGATGAGATCTTCAATTTCAGCGCGCATACCAGGTGCACGGCGTTCATCACCAATCAGCACAGCATAAATATCTTTTCGTTTACTGTGATCGAGTGCTGCCAAAAATTGCTTATGACCACTGCCATCCATAAAAGGCATCGGAACGAGAACAACTGTTGCTTGTTCTGGTAGGCGCCACATACGACTTAAATTCTGGAGACGTTCTGGGCTAATGGAAGCTGCATCATAAATGCGCAAATCAATGCCAGGAGGGATTGTCGAGACACGATCTGGATCAATATGGAAATGCTCACGCAATTGCATGGCGATAAAGTCAGAAGGCACACGGACTAAGAAGGAAATATCATTGAGATGCTTAAACAGTTTGTGTGTGCGCGGTGTATCAATAAGAGGGCGTGTTAAATCAACGATCAATGGCAAACGATGCGAACGGCATAAAGGAATGGCATGTAGTAAAGCGTCGATACCATGCGCATGAATAATGGCGGGTCGCTCACGTTGTAGTAAACTTTCCAGCTGCACACGATTGCGCCAATTGGTGAAGACGCCGCTTTTGCCCAGGGGTACTTTTGTATGACGTACAGCTGCGCGCTCAGCTTCTTGCACGAGCATGCCACCGTTTGAGGCAATAAGAGTACGCCAGCCTGCGCGTTGCGTCAGGACGGCCAGATCAACGATATTACGCGCAGTCTCGCCAGGCTCAAGATCCGCGCAGAGATGCAAAACACAGGTTCTCGCAACACGCGAAGATGGCTTGTGGGATGATGCAGGCTTGCTAGATTGCAGAGTCTTTGGCGGCGCGGGCATAGGATTACAATGTCTCCTGAATTTCTTAGCTTACCGGATCGGCAGCTGGCTTATCAACGGTTGAGTGGGCATGAAAATAAGCCCGGCATCGTTTTTTGTGGCGGTTTTGCTTCCGATATGACTGGCACCAAAGCATCCTATTTAGCTGATAAATGCAGCAAAGCTGGGCTCAATTTCCTACGTTTTGACTATCGGGGTCACGGGCAAAGCAGCGGTGATTTTAAAGAGGCCACCTTAGGCGATTGGTTTGAAGATACGTGCGCTGTCATTGAGCGGCTGACGAAAGGCCCCCAAATTGTAGTTGGATCCTCCATGGGAGGGTGGCTTGGCCTCCTACTAGCGATACAAAAACCCGAGTGCCTCAAGGCTTTTATCGGCATTGCGGCGGCACCAGATTTTACCGAAGATCTGATGTGGCTCAAAATGACGAAAGAGCAACAGAGCCGTCTTGAGCGTGATGGTTTTATTTATGATGAAACTGCACCCGAAGGTGAGCAGGCGGTTATTACGTTAAAGTTAGTCAAAGAAGCCCGGCAACATCTGTTGTTGCGTAAAGTGATTTCTGTGCAATGCCCAGTGCGCTTATTGCAAGGTTTGAATGATAGAGAAGTGCCCTGGCAGCATGCGATCCGTATTACAGAAAATTGTGCAACAGATGATGTGCGTACAATTTTTATCAAAGAAGGGGATCACCGCCTCAGTCGACCACAAGATTTAGATCTCTTATGGCGCACGATCGAAGAATTTATTTAGGCTGCCTTATAGTCTACGCCTTCAACAGCGAGAGCTTTTTTAAAGGCCGAGCGTTCACTCACAATTTTCAATAAAGCCTTGGTGCGAGGCCCTAAAGTGATGGGTCTTGGCACATTCCCATTCCAATTCGCAATGACGCTCATCAAAATGTCAGCGATGGTGATCTGATCACCTGCAAGATAAGAGGTCTTGCCTAACTGCTCTTCAATCTCGCCCCAAATTTTATTGATGATAGCCGCCGCCACATCCATGAGTTTTTCTTTCGTCGCATCTTCAGGGGCATTGCGCTTTAAAAAGAAAACACGGGCATAAGCAGGATGCAGGGTAGCGTTGATGATCATCAGCCATTGTATGGCTACGCTGCGTTCCTTGCCGCTTTTGGGCAGCAAAGGGCTTTGATGCTTTTCAAGAATATGGATCAAGATCGCAGCGCCTTCGCGTAACACAAGATCATCATCAACTAAAAGCGGCACAGCACCACGTGGGTTTAATTTTAAATATTCAGGCGGTCGCTGCGGGCCAGCCATGACATCAATCTTTTCTAAAGTGACAGGTTGGTTGCATTCATTGAGCGCAATATGAACAGCCAAGGAGCAGGTGCCAGGTGCGTAATACAGTTTGTACATCTCTGTCTCCTTGAAGACTATTTCGTAAGCGAAAGGATAGGGGGTTGATATTAGACCAAAAAATATTCCGTCCCAACGAATCTTTAGTCATTAAAAATTCATTATTTAGATTCAAAACAATGAGACAGTCTTTTTCCCGAGGGAGATGGTTATGGCCCAGTTTTCACATTTTGCGCGCACCTCTTGTGTTGCCGTCGCTTTGTTGGCTCTTACATCCTGCAGCAATCTAGATGACACGCAGCAGCGTATGGTCTCTGGCGGTGCTGCTGGTATGGCTCTTGGTACCGTTGGTACACTTGTAACAGGTGGTTGTATCCCTTGCGGTACAGCGATCGGTGGTGCGGTAGGTGTTGGTACAGGTTATCTCTTAGGCACGATGGATAAGCATACTAAAGATGGGTACTCCTCATCAGCGCCAGCCAACTACAGCTCAGCGCCGCCTCCAGTGAGTTACAGTAACGCTGGTGGTAATTACAGCTCAGGTGGTAATGGTCCCGTCTATACAAGTTCATCAAGCGGTTACTAAAGAGCTTGAAGCACTAGGCGAAATCCTCATCACCGCCTAGTATGGCGGTATGGCCGACCAAAATATCAAATTAGAATTAAACGCTGTGATTGTTGCCGTAACAGGCCATGATCCGCAGATTCTTATTGATCCCAACATGGCTTTGCCATCAGGTCCTTTTGAGACAGGCCATCGTACGCTTGAGCAAGGTTTGCGTGCTTGGGCCAAAAGCAAAGGTGGTCAGCCTTTGGGGTATGTCGAACAGCTCTACACCTTTGCTGATAAAGACCGTGCGGCAGGGCAAGATCGATTTGTATCCATTGGCTATCTTGCTTTAGTAAGGCCCGCTGCAACGCCAAGCAATGCTATCTGGTCGCCTTGGTATAAGCATTTCCCTTGGGAAGATCATCGCAAAGGCGTACCCGCTATTATCAGTAAAGTCATTATGCCGGGTCTGACTGTTTGGAAATCTGACGTCACTGATGCCGCTATCAAGCGCGAACGCAATCAACGCATTGCCATTGCTTTTCCAAAAGATATGAAAAATTGGAATGAAGAACTTGTTTTACAACGCTATGAACTTTTGTGGGAAGCTGGCCTCGTCGATGAAGCGCAGAGTAAAAATAAAAAGAGTACGACGCTTGGGACCAGCATGGCCCATGACCACCGCCGTATTTTAGCGACAGCCATAGCGCGGCTGCGCGCAAAAATTAAATATCGTCCTGTTGTGTTTGAACTAATGCCTGATAGTTTTACGTTGCTTCAATTGCAAAGCGCTGTTGAAGCTCTGGCGGGCCTGCGTTTGCATAAACAAAATTTCCGTCGTCTTGTTGAAGGGCAAGGGCTTGTTGAAGAAACAGGCGCTATGACACAAGGCATGGGAAGACCTGCGAAACTTTTCGCATTTAGACGGGATGTTCTCGTTGAACGCGCAGCGGCAGGAACTAAGTTACCAAGGTCATAACCTATTGATCTAAAAGGTAATCTCTATTATAGATTCCTTCATGAATTGGGCTTATGCTCAAACCGAACATTAGTTGAAATAACCACAAGGCCGACCGGCCTTCTTTTTAGAACCTACTAATGCTCAAATGGAGTATAAGTCATGGGTGTCATTCAAAATCATACAGCAGAAGCGCTCAAGCGTACGGCGTCTCTCTATGAGAAAGTCAAAACCATCATTCCTCCCATGGAGTGGGCGACGTTTGCTGATGACATTGATGCAATCCATCAATTGAAGAAACAAAAGAACGCAATTATTTTGGCGCATAATTATCAAACGCCAGAAATTTATCATGGCGTTGCTGATATTGCTGGCGACTCTTTAGCGCTCGCGCGTGAGGCTGCTAAAGCCGAAGCTGATGTGATTGTTTTGGCGGGTGTGCATTTTATGGCTGAGACAGCCAAGCTCCTCAATCCTTCACGCAAAGTTTTAATTCCCGATATGGAAGCAGGCTGCTCGCTTGCAGAATCTATTACGGCTGAAGATGTGCGCTTGCTACGCCAAAAATATCCAGGCGTTCCGATTGTGACCTATGTCAATACATCGGCTGCGGTTAAGGCTGAATCTGATATTTGCTGCACATCAGGCAATGCTGTGAAAGTTGTTGAATCTTTAGGTGTGCCTGAAGTCATCATGCTGCCGGACGAATATCTGGCACAAAATGTTGCTAAAGAAACCAAAGTCAAAATTATCGCATGGAAAGGTCATTGCGAAGTGCATGAGCGCTTTACAGCTGCTGATATTGAGCTTTATCGCAAGCAACATCCTGGCATTGTTGTTCTGGCCCATCCCGAATGCCCGCCTGAAGTTGTAGCTGTTTCGGATTTTGCCGGATCAACAGCCCATATGATCAAATGGGTCGAAACACAAAAACCAAAACGCGTTGTGATGGTCACGGAATGTTCAATGAGTGACAATGTGGCGGCGAGCAATCCTGGAACCGAATTTATTCGTCCCTGCCAGCTCTGCCCGCATATGAAGCGCATTACACTCAAGAATATTCGCCATGCCTTGGAAACCATGACGCATGAAGTGACAGTGCCTGCTGATATAGCTGTGCGCGCCCGCGAAGCGGTTGAGCGCATGATCCGGGTCGGGTAATGAAAGCGGTCATCATTGGTGCGGGGCTTGCTGGCCTCACAACAGCATTATCGCTAGCGCCAATGCCCGTGATTGTTTTATCTGCCAAAAAATTAGGTGAGGGGATTAGCAGTGGTTGGTCCCAAGGTGGGATTGCGGCCGCCGTTGGATCGCATGACACTGCACAATTACATGCTGCTGATACTTTAAAAGCAGGGGCAGGATTAAGTGATGCCTCTATTGCTCGCCAGGTTACAGAAGATGGCGCATCCATCATTGATCAACTTATCAACACGGGTGTGAATTTTGATCGGGATGAAGAGGGGCGTTTGCGCCTAGGTCTCGAAGCTGCCCATAGCCAACGGCGTATTGTCCATGCTGCTGGTGATGGCACGGGCGCGGCAATCATGAAGGCCCTTATCAGGGCCGTAAAGCTAATGCCTTCCATTGAAGTCATTGAAGATGCATGTGCGAGCGACATTCTGACACATAGCGGCGCCGTCTCTGGTGTCTTAGTGGAGATTAAGGGTAAAGCCTCAATCATTCCTACAAATGCCGTTGTACTTGCGACAGGCGGTGCCGGCGCCTTATGGCAGCACACAACAAATCCACTCAGCAGTTGGGGGCAGGGTCTTGCTCTAGCTGCGCGCGCTGGTGCCGTTTTAGGTGACCTTGAGTTTATGCAATTTCATCCCACAGCCATAGATTGTGGCCGTGATCCTATGCCTTTGGCATCAGAAGCTTTGCGTGGTGAAGGTGCACTTCTGATTGATGAAAACAATCAGCGTTTTGTAGATGAGTTGCAGCCTCGCGATATTGTAGCGCGCGCTATATGGCAGCATATGCAAAAGGGCCATCGCGTATTTCTAGATGCCCGCCAATCCATAGGATCAAGCTTTTCTAAGCGTTTTCCAAGCATTTATGCATCATGCATGACGGCGCATATTGATCCATCTTTGCATCCCATCCCTGTACGCCCAGCGGCACATTATCATATGGGTGGTGTTATGACCGGCGCAGAAGGTCGCTCGACTGTAGAAGGATTATGGGCGTGCGGAGAAGTAGCTTGCACAGGTCTTCATGGTGCGAACCGTCTTGC
>JBASWO010000151.1:0-4041 GCA_049276515.1 Alphaproteobacteria bacterium | reverse complement strand
AACCCAACAATAACACCAGAGTTATCGTGTCTGCACCATGCAGGCGCGTAACTGGCCGATAATGAAACTTCACGGGCAACTTAAAATATCTTGCCTCTGTCTCCGGCCAATCAATTTGGGATTGGTCGTACTAAAATGATTTCTAGTTAGCACTTGCGGCATGCATCGCATGGTAGGTTTGAAAATGCAACTTGAAAGTGTAGTTAACAGCCAATTATTGGTAGTCACATATTAAGGTTAAAACGCTAAGCAGATGAATGCTTTTCATTATTTCTATTTTTGTTTTTTTGTCTTTTGACCCTCATAACTGCCTATCTTAGGTGTTACATTTATTTACATTAACCATGTAACAATTAGTGACTATCAAATAGTTTCAAGCTAGAACCACTTTATGAAAACAGTTATTCCACCAGATCGTTTAAAGCTTCTTCTAACCTCAAAAGGGAAGAAGCCTACTTGGCTTGCTGAGCAGATCGGTACAAGCCGTGCGCATATGAGCCGCATTCTCAATAAGAAATCACCACTTACGATGGAGTGGGTGCTTAAAATATCCAAAGCTCTCAAGGTTAAACCCAATGAGATCGCCGGCATCTATATGGATAAGAAAACAGCCAGCAAAATCGATGATGTGGCTATGGGCTCAATCATTGGATGGCTTATGGAGTTTAGCTCTGAAGCTAAGATCAAGCTTTCTCAGGATGAACTCGCCAAACTAACCACCTATGTCTACAAGCAAGCCATGGATGTGCCACTTAACTTCGATGAAACGCGTTATCTGGCTTATTCAGCAATTCAATTTAAAAAACTTCTCAAGTAATTGAGTATACTGGCATAAAAGTAAGCAGCACAGGCCTTTAATCTAAAGGTAACCAATATAATTGATTATAACACCCGAATTGGATTATATCGTTGTCACATGAAACGCGTACTGATCTTATCTCTTGTAATTTTAAGCCTCTTGGCCGCTCCTTTAATGGCCGATGAAGGCGACGCGATTCATTTCAACTGCAATATGCATCCCACTGAAATTTCAGCTGTAAAAGACTTTGCAAAGAAGATTGCTGACAGCAAATCAACAGTTAATCACTGCTGCCACGATCATTTGAGCTCAGCTAATTTCAATCTGACAGGCACAGTGATTGCGCCTGTTGATTCCAAGACTGTTTATCTTCTTCTTGAAGATAATCCGCCCGCCAGCCATACAATCGGGCCTCTTCTAAAACCACCCTCCTTCGCTTAATCCGCCTTTTGCGGGCTGCCTGACGCGTGCATTGGCATGCTCTGACGCGCCCAGTCACGGATTACTACGAGGGTTTATATGCACAAAACATTGGTTGTCTGGCTCTGCGCCATACTGTTAGCAAGCCCAGCAAGGGCTGAAGACGATGCTACAGGTAATACACTTACCTTGAAGGCGGCAATTGCGCGTGCGCTCACACACTCGGCGCAATTGCAGTCAGCGAATGCGTCTTTGGAAGCCAGCAAAGGTGGACGGATACAGGCTGGCGCTTTGCCTAATCCTGAACTTGGTGCCGAAGCCGAGAATATAGCTGGCAACGGCATCTATAGCGGCGGACGTTCTGCCGAAGTCACTTACGGTCTTAGCCAGAAAATTGAATTGGGTGGTAAGCGCTCGGCACGTGAAGATATCGCTGATCATGAGGTTGATCTTGCTACTCTTGACTATACAACTACTAAACTCAATCTCATCCGCGACGTTACGATTGCCTATGCTGAAGTGATCTCGCTGAACGAAGAGTGGAAAATAGCTAACGAGACCAAAAAACTAGCAAATGATATTCTACAAACTGTTACCAAACGCGTCGATGCAGCCCGCGAGCCTTTGGTACAAAAGAGCAAGGCCGAAGTCACGCTAGCAACGAGCCAAATTGAAGCGAATAAGCTGGAACGCAGCATTCAGATTGCTAAAAAGAAACTCGCAGCTCTATGGGATGACAGTACCGCTAATTATGATCTTGAACCTGCGGATTTCTTCAAGATTGAAAAGCCAACAGCACTTACAGCACCACAAAACAATCCTGATATTGCCCGTCTCGATGCACAGGTTGCACGCAGTAATGCCAATCTAGAGCTTGAGAAAGCCAATGCCATACCGGATTTGAAGGTAAGCGCAGGCGTGCGTGATTTCAGGGAAACTAACAACCGTGCGTTTGTGATTGGGCTTTCCATGCCTATACCCATCTTTGACTCCAATCGCGGCAATATCGTCAAAGCCCAGCATGAGGCCCGCAAGAGCGAAAGTGAAAAGCGCCTTGCTACGTTAAACCTCGGCACAGAGCTCACTCGCGCCAATCAAGGGTTGGAAACTGCTTATGAAGAAGCTGAAGCTCTAAAGAATACCATTCTTCCTGCGGCTGAGAAATCATTCCAGCTGTCGCGTGAAGGCTATCAGCTTGGGAAGTTCTCTTATTTGGAGGTCTTGGATTCACAACGGACTTTGTTTGATACCCGCCGACAATACAATAATGCCCTCAAGGAATATCACACACGCAAGGCTGAGGCCGAGCGTCTGACCGCAATGCATCTATCCAAAACTGATATCAACGGAGACCGCAATGAAATTCGTTAGACGCAACCCTATATCAATCTTCCTGCTACTTATTTTTGTAGGTGGTGGCTATCTGCTCATTAGCCAAATATCTTCAGACTCGAAACAAGCCGAGAAGGAAGGTCATCATGCCGAGGAGGGTGACAGCACAGAAATGTCACAAGCTGTAGCTGATGCATCGGGGATCAAAACTGACACTGCACAGGGCGCAATAGTCCGTCAGACAATAACTCTAACGGGCCTTATATCGCTCAATCAGAATACCACAGCACAAGTGAAGGCTCGGTTTCCTGGCATTGTCCGTGATGTGCGTAAGGGACAGGGCGAGACTGTTAATGCTGGCGATGTTCTTGCCATGGTTGAAAGCAACGACAGTTTGCAGACCTATCCCGTTAAATCGCCAATCACAGGCTCTATTATTATTCGTAACACTAACATCGGTGATGTTGCAGCAGATGCACCCTTATTCACCATCGCTAATATCTCGAATGTGTGGGGTGAATTTCATATCTTCCCGCGCGATATTGACCGTATCAAAAAAGGCCAGATGGTTCGCATTACCAGTTTTGAAGGCCAGCATAACAGCACAGCTCCAATCGATATCGTGCTTCCCGTAGCTGAAGCTTCCAGCCAAACTATCATTGCCCGCGTAATGCTACCTAATCCTGATGGTGTTTGGCGTGCTGGCATGACAGTTAAGGGTGATGTTATTATCAATGAGCAGCAAGTGCCCTTAGCTGTAAGAACTTCTGCTATTCAACGCATGGAAAACAAGGTCGTCGTGTTCATCAAGGAGGATGACCATTATATCGCACGACCGATTGAAACGGGCTTGAGCGATAGTGAATGGACTGAAGTGCGCGATGGCCTCAAAGAAAATGAGACTTACGTGAGTGAGAACAGTTTCATTATTAAGGCAGACATCGGCAAATCCAACGCAGAGCATGAGCACTAATTATGATTCAACGCATCCTTCACTTCTCACTTCATCATCGCTATCTGGTAGTTTTGCTAACAGTCGCTATAGCTGCATTTGGCGTTTATTCACTCAAAAACCTTCCCATCGATGCCGTGCCCGACATCACCAATAACCAAGTGCAAATTAACTCAGTTGCGCCCGCCTTTTCACCAATGGAAGTAGAAAAGCAAGTTACTTTTCCCGTTGAAACAGCACTCGCAGGAATTCCAGGACTAGAATATACGCGATCTATTTCGCGCAATGGTTTTAGTCAGGTTACGGCTGTATTTAATGATGATGTAGATATCTACTTCGCACGCGCTCAAGTAAACGAGCGAATTGCCGAAGCTCGTGAAAGCCTACCTGAAGGCGTTGAACCGCGCATGGGCGCTATTTCGACTGGTCTCGGCGAAATTTATATGTGGACGGTTGAATTCACAAATCCTCGCGGAAAAGGTGCGGAGATAAAGAGTGGGCAACCTGGCTGGCAGTCGGATGGCACATATCTTACGCC
>JBASWO010000150.1:0-3445 GCA_049276515.1 Alphaproteobacteria bacterium | reverse complement strand
CGCCGCGCCCCACCCCGCTCTTGCGCTCGATTGCGCCGGTCCAGATATCGAGATTGTCGGCGACCAGCGCCGCAATGTCGCTCACGCCTTCCCCCCGAGCGCATCGGCCAGAATGCCCTTCAACTGATCGCGGATTGACTGGATGTCAGCCTGCGCTCTCGCATAGCGTTCCAGCAATTCGTCCGGATCGTGGCTTTCCGCCTCTGGTGTGTGCGGGTTTTTGAGGTCGAGATTGTAACCCCGCGCCGCGACATCGGCGGCGCTGATCTTCCAGGCCTGCTCCGTCTCCTTGCGGGCGCGGAAGCCATCGGCCTCCTCACCCCACCAGGTCTGTTCCGGCACGAACTCCTCGAACCGCATCGGCTTGGTCTTATTGTAGCTTGTGACCCCTTCCGGATAGGGGTGTTCATAGAACCAGACGTTCTTTGTCGGCGTGCCCTTGGTGAAGAACAGGATATTGGTCTTGATGCCAGTATACGGCGCAAACACGCCATTGGGCAGGCGCACAATGGTGTGGAGGTTGCACTCTTCGATCAGGCTCTGCTTCAGCGTGGATTTCACTCCTTCGCCGAACAAGAAGCCGTCGGGCAGGACCACAGCCGCGCGGCCGCCCGTCTTCAGCATGCGGATGATCAGCGCCATAAACAAGTCCGCCGTCTCGCGTGTGCGAAGATGGGCGGGGAAATTGTTTTCGATCCCGTCTTCTTCCATCCCGCCAAAGGGCGGGTTGGTGGCGATCACAGGCACACGGTCTTTTTCGGTATAGTCAGTGTAAGCGCGGACGAGCGTGTTGCCGTGCCTGATGCCGCTTGGCGTATCGATACCGTGCAGGATCATGTTGGTGACGCACAGCATGTGCGGCAGTGCTTTCTTCTCCACCCCGCGAATAGTGCGGTGGAGCATCTCCTCGTCCTCGGGCGCATTGATCGCTTTGCGCTTATGATCGATGGCGCAGGTAAGGAAGCCGCCGGTTCCACAGGCCGGATCGAAGACCACTTCATCCAGCCGGGGGTTAAGCCGGTCGATGATGAACCGGGTCACGGCGCGGGGAGTATAGAACTCCCCAGCGTTGCCGGCGCTCTGAAGGTCTTTCAGCACCTGCTCATAGATCGCGCCGAAGGTGTGGCGGTCTTCGCTGTTGTTGAAATCGATCTCGTTGATCTTGTTGATCACCTGCCGCAGCAGGGTGCCCGATTTCATGTAGTTGTAGGTATCCTCGAAGACGTCGCGGATAATCTGCGCCCGCTTCCCGACCTCGCCCTGGGTGGGCAAATCGCAGCCCTTGAGCCGAGGGAACAGCGTATCGTTGACAAAAGCGAGCAGCTTTTCGCCAGTGTCACCTTGGCGATCCGCCGCCCAGTCTCGCCAGCGCAGGTGTTCTGGCAGCGGAGACTGGAAGTCGTCGTCGATCAGCTCAAGCTCGGCCTCACGGTCATCGAGGATCTTCAGAAAGAACATCCAGACCAGCTGGCTGATCCGCTGGGCATCGCCATCAACGCCGACATCCTTGCGCATGATGTCCTGGATGGATTTGATGACACCGGAAACGTTGCTCATTTGCCCAAACTCATTCGTTGCCTGCCTGCTCGTAGATCTCGTCTTCGAGCTCCCTCAGCGCGGCCTCATAGGCAGCTTTTCCGCCGAAAGCACCCTTGATGATCTCCATCGGCGTGCCGAGCTGGGTAAAGGGCTGGAGGCGGAGAACCTTGGCATCTTCAATGGTTTCGACGCCATCATCAGCGTATTTCTCTAGCAGCGCCTCCAGCACGGCGCGGGCCTTCTCGCCGTACTTCGCGAAGTAACCGCGCTTCTTCACCTTCTCCGCTCGTTCGCGGCGGGTGAGCGGCGGTGCGCCGAAAGCCACGTGCACCAGCAGATCGAAATCCCCGAAATCCTTGCCGACTTCCTCGGCCAGGTTTTCCAGAATGACGCCGCGCTGTTCCAGCTCGTCGATGATCGCCTGTTTGCGTTCGCTGGCGTTCCAGTGCCAGATGAAGTCATCGAGCGAGGTGTATTCGGCGGCGATCTGCTTGCGCGCATAATCCCGGTAGGATTCGGTCACCAGCTTGCCGTCGCTGCCGATATATTCGACGCGCTCGTTCATGACCCTGGCAGTTACGCCGCTGACCACAAATTTGCGGGTACCGGTGGTTTCGTCATCATCATCGTCGTCATCGCGGCCATCGCCGGTTTCCTCATCATCGTCATCCGGGCCGGGATCGTTGGGATCGTCGTGACCGTCGAGGATGACGATTGGCGGACCGTCAAAGGCATCGTCGCGGAACAGCTCGGTCGCCTTCTTGAAATCCATGATGGTGAAGAAGAACTTGTTGTTGTCTTCATCGATCCGCGTGCCGCGCCCGATGATCTGCTTGAACATGGTCATCGAGTTGATCGTGCGATCGATGACGATGAGCTTGCAGGTCTTGGCATCGACGCCGGTCGTCAGAAGCTGAGATGTGGTGGCAATGACCGGGTACTGCTCTTCCGGATCGATGAACCGGTCGAGCTCGGCCTTCCCCTCGACGCTGTCCCCGGTGATGCGCATTACATATTTGCTGTTGTCCTTGGCCAACTTGCCCGCCGCGTTGACGATGGCTTTGCGCATCCGTTCAGCGTGGTCGATGTCTTCACAGAAGATGATGGTCTTCGACATCGGATCGGTCGCCCGAAGGAACTTCATGACCCGTTCTGCAACCAGCTTGGTGCGCTGGTTGAGCACGAGGGTGCGGTCCATATCGCGCTGATTGTATTCGCGGTCTTCCAGCGGCGCGCCAAGATCGTCGATCATACCAGGTGGCGGCGTCCAGCCTTCAACGTCGCGGTCAATGTCGATCCGGATCACCTTGTAGGGCGCGAGGAAGCCGTCCTCGATGCCTTGCTTCAAGGTGTAGGTGTAAACAGCGTCGCCAAAATAGGTGATGTTCGAGACGTACTCGGTCTCCTTCGGAGTTGCCGTCAAGCCGATTTGCACTGCGCCGCTGAAATACTCCAGAATCTCCCGCCAGGCAGAGTCGTCCGCGGCGCTGCCCCGGTGGCATTCATCGATGACGATCAGGTCGAAGAAATCCGGGGACACGGTCTTGAAGATCTTGTCCGCATCATCCGTTCCGGTGATGGCCTGATATAAGCCTAGGTGGATTTCGTAGGCTGGGTCGATCTTGCGGTTCTTTATCTTCGTCATCGCCGCGCCGAACGGCCTGAAATCGTTGACGAGCGTCTGATCGACCAGAATGTTGCGATCAGCGAGGAACAGGATGCGTTTGGCCGTCCCGGCCTTCCACAACCTCCAGATGATCTGGAACGTGGTGTAGGTCTTTCCGGTCCCGGTCGCCATGACCAGCAGGACTCGCTTCTGCCCCCGCGCCACGGCTTCGACGGTGCGGTTGATGGCATCCAGCTGATAATATCGAGGTTCTTTGCCCGAGGCATCCACGTGATAGGG
>JBASWO010000149.1:0-31780 GCA_049276515.1 Alphaproteobacteria bacterium | reverse complement strand
GCTCGAGACGGGCACGATTACGTTCAGCTTCGGGCACATCAACGATCGTTTGCTGCAAACGCTGACGCGTTTGTGAGAATGTTTCATCAGGCTTGCCACGCCACGCAGCGAAATCGAAAATGGATTTGCCAGTTGCGGCGAGTTTGGCTTTCTGGGGAGATTGTTGAAGGGCACCAGTATCTGCAGAGCTGGAAAGTTTTAAGCCACCTTCACCCGTGATTTCGATACCATCTGTGACGGTGCGCACTGTTATTTTATCAGTTAAAGGCTTGATCACGAGGCCTTGAGCGGCTGGCAAAATAGTAAAATCAGCCATTTTACGGAAAACGCTAAAAGCTTGTGTTTGCTCAAGAGGTATAACTATTAAATCATCGCCGACGATGGGATCGGTCAGACGTACAGGTTCAGGAGCATCGGGTACGGGCAAAAGAAAGCGTGCGCCGAGGGCAAAATCAGGTTGTGCCACTAAGAGTGTGCTTACAGGCACATCTGGCTCTTGCTTCGATACATACATTTGCCAAGCTGTGCCATTACGCGTGGCGCGCAAGCCAACATTCGATGGCAAAGCAAAGTGAAAGCCACTAGCGTTTGGTAAATCCATAGGCTCGAGTGTGACGCGGGGTGCTTGCTGACCTGCAGTTAAATCATTTAAAGCCAGGGTGAGCTTGCGATCAAAAATAATGTAGCCAACACCACCGCGCATATAGACAGCAGCGCGAATGGGAGTGCGAGGATCAAGAGTGGCTATCAATAGAGGTGTATCACCTAGATCTAATTGCGGCGCATTACGTGTTGGCGCAGTGACAAGACCTGTCTTGATGTTGGATGCAGCGGGCGGGAGGGGCTCAGGTTTTGTTGGCAACTCCGCTTGTGCAGGCGGAGCTATAACAGGCGCCGCTAGTGCCGGCTCAGCTGCTTTCATATCAGGCGCTGCCGGTGTTAATGGAGCTGGGGGTGCTACAGCTGGTTTCTCGGGAGCTTTTGCTTCAGTCGCCTTGGGGGGTGGCGGTGCGGGCTCAGCTGTTGCAGGTTTTACATCAGCTTTCTTGACGTCGTCCGGCTTTGTATCTGCTGCCTTAACTTCAGGTGCTTTGACCTCAGGCGCCTTTGTTTCTGTAATAGAGGCTGCGCTCCCTTGAACATCAATGACAACCGATTTTTCACTTATAAAATCCTTCAGCTTGGCATTGGGATCAACTCTAAAGCTGACAGTGAGGTTGCCATCTTTATCTACACCCGTTGAAAAACCACGTGCCCGATTAAGTTTTGAAAAATCATTGCCAAACTTTGTTTGAGCTGGAACAGCAAAGCTTACGGTGACATTTTCACCGTTGCGCACAACGCTATATTTAATGGCGCGCGGCAAATCAAAAACAACCCGATCAAAATCAGGATGAACGCCAGCGCGCGCTGTCAGGGTAACGGGCGTAGTTGCATTTTGGGCAAAAGCAGAAACAGCGCCAAAGAGAATGGCGAGTAAGCAGACAAAAGGTAGAAAGGGCATACGCATGAAAAGCAACAAACCTCTGTCGGCACCGCGGTGAATCACCGGTCAACTTCAACAAAGTACGACAGCAGGCAGGCGGCGGCAAGAAATGAAGGTATCTATTTGACTTGAGGCAGCTGATCGCGTTTCGTTAAAGCAATCGTAATTTCCTTGGCTTTTTCAGCCGGCATTTTAGCGAGAATAGGCGCGGTACGCGCAGGCTTCATTTTCTGAATAACACCCAGCAAAACCGGCATATCAAGGGCTTCAAAAATCTTCGCCGCTTCTTCAGGCTTCATAGTTTCATAGATTTTGACCAGATTTTCGGTTTGTGCGGCCTGTGCTTCACTGGCTTGGCCAACCATGCTTTGGAGCTGCGTACGCAAGGTTTCAAGTTCTTTGATCTTTTGATCAACGCGCTGTTCAGCAACTTTCATCAAAGCTTCGCGCGTATCCATATCACGTGAGCGTTTTTCTAACTCTTCGCGGCGCCCTGAGAGCTGCTTTAAGACTTCCATCTCGGCAGGCGACAAATCATCTTCGGCAAGTGCGGCCTTATCGGTTCTTTCACCATCTGGTGAAGGAGAGGTGGCGGGCTTCGCTTCAGCTTTTTTATCTTCTGCTTTCTCTTCAGTCTTGGCTTCAGGTTTCGCTTCAGCCTTCTTGTCTTCTGCAAGCGCTGAGCGAGCAAAGAAGCGACCCGATGCAAAAGAATCTACAACATCTGTAACGCGTATGCCGGTAATCAAAAGGCCAACGCAAATCATCACGGGTAAGAGAAGGCGTGGATTGCTGAGCCAAGCTGGAATTTCAAAATTTAAAGCGATCTTCTTTTTCATTTATCAGCTCAGTTTCTGCAAAGCTTGTAAAAGTTCTTTTTCAGCGCGCGAGGAGGGTGCTGCATCTTTGCGCGTCATAGGTGTTACGGTTGTAGCTGTTTCAGCAGCAGGTTGGGGCTCGCTTTTGGCTTGAGGGGCTGCTTTGGGCTCGGCTGCTTTCGTGGTTGCTGCTTTACTAAGGCGTTCTGCAATTTGATCGGCACTTTCAACGAGAATATGCAGCTCGTCGCGGACCATACTGCCCTTTTCAACAAGCTTTTCCAGATCATCACCCGTATCACGGGCTGCTTGACGCAAACCTTTGATGCCAGCTTCAGCGCGCATGACGGTTGCATTAAATTCATGGACAAAACGTTCCATATCAATGCGGCCCTGACGTAGGCCGGCCAAATGCTGAATAAGACGTGAGGCTTGGACGAGGCCTGCGGCAACGACGCCAATGAGAGCTAAATCAAGTAAGGTCCTGATCCACTCGCTCACTGGTCATCTCCATTATCATGTAAGGAAATATTCTCAACTTTAACAGCCATATGGCCGTTCAATGAGCCCATGCGACCCTGGAATAGAGTGACATCGCCAGCTCGCAAAGCAATGAGATCATCCGCTTTGACGTTGAGCATTAATTGAGAGCCTGGTTTCCAATTGATAATTTCGCCAAGCGGTAGGGTGGCTTCGCCTAAGACGGCCTGCATCTTCATGTCAGTCATCAAAAGCTCATTGCCCAAATGGGTTTCCCAAATGCTGTCACGACCAAATTTTTCGCCCATGAACATTTGCAGCAGCAATTCACGAATGGGTTCCAATGTGGCGTAGGGAATTAAAATCTCAACGCGTCCACCGCGGTCTTCCATATCAACGCGCAGCTTAGCTAACACAGCGGCATTGGCGGGACGTGCGATGGTGGCAAAGCGTGGATTTGTTTCTAAGCGATCAAAGCGGAAGGTCACAGGTGATAGGGGATCAAAAGCGCCGGACATATCGCCCAAAATAACGCGAACCAAACGTTCAACAAGATTGCGCTCAATCGTCGTGTAGGGACGACCTTCAATACGCATAGCGGCTGTGCCACGACGACCGCCTAAAAGCACATCGACGATCGAATAGATCATAGCGCTGTCGATCGTCAGAAGTCCGGAGTTATCCCATTCTTCAGCCTTAAAGACCGTGAGCATAGCAGGCAAAGGAATGGAGTTGAGGTAATCACCGAAGCGGACTGAGGTGATTTGATCAAGGCTGACTTCGACGTTATCAGATGTAAAATTACGTAAGGATGTAGACATCATGCGTACCAAACGATCGAAGACAACTTCGAGCATTGGCAAGCGTTCGTAGTTAACCAGGGCGCTGTTGATAAGCGCCATAATGCCAGAGCCTTCTTGGCCGCCTTCACCAGCGCCATCAAAGCCAAGCAAGCTGTCGATTTCATTTTGACTAAGAACGCGCTGCTGTGCATCGCCGCCTTCGGCGCCTTCAGTCCAGCCCGCTGCAGCTTTTTCTTCCGCCGTTAATTCTTTTTGCGGTTCTTGCGGTGCTGTATCATCCATGATGCGCTCCGTTATTGAACAAGCATTTCTTGAAATAAAACATCGCGTACACGAACCGGCTGAGCCGCTTCAGTAACGCGCATGAGTAATTCTTCACGTAATCTGTACATACCTGCTGAGCCGCGTAAATCTTCAATGCGTAGTTCACGCAAGTAAACTTGGAAATTATCTACAATGCGTGGTTTGATGGATTCCATCAGCGGCAAATCTTTTTCATCCGCAAGCTCGAGACTAATCTTGACCTTCAAGAAGTTCGGATGCTTGCCTTCACCACTGAGGTTAACAAGTAAATCGCCGAGCGGGAAATAAACGGCATGTTTTCCAGGTTCGCCATGTTCACCACCCGCTTCACCATGGGCTTCAGCCTTAGCGCCTTCTTCTCCACCTTTGCCCATCAGGAAAAAGGCAGCGCCACCACCGGCAGCTAAAACCAAGACTGCACTCGCAGCCATGATGATGATCATCTTTTTGCTAAGCTTTTTCTTGCCGCCTTCGCCTTCTGCGCCTTCAGCACCTTCTGCAGCGCCTTCGGCTTTGCCCTCTTCCTTCTCATCGTCTTTTTTTGCTTTGTCATCGGCCACGGGCAGGACTCCTTACAGATGCGAAACGACCATAAGCAAACTTATGCTTTAGGGCCCATTTCCCTTACTTACGTCTTAACGAATGATGGTTAAAAAGTGATTAGAGGTGAGATTCTTAGTTGATAAAGTTATGATTTCCTGAGGCGGCTGTCATCTTCTTTCCATGCAGTCATTTATTCACGCTCCAAAGTGAGTTGTAAGATTCAAAAGAATCGGGAAATCAAGTGCTTGCGACTCGCGGGCCGCGGCAATTCCTGCCGCATCACCCCGGTGTAATTTGCCGCAAAGCCTAGCCAAAAACTTCTCCGAAAACACAATAACTCATTGAAATATAAGATAATTATAAATTGGCACGGCGGATGCAAGTAAGGGCATGGGAAAGGAGGAAACCATGCAGTCACCAAGTATCGTTCTGTTATCCAACCAACAAGCACTGCGCCGTGCGATGGATATTGTTGCCAACAACGTTGCCAACTCAAGTACAACGGGCTTTAAGCGCGAAGGGATTGAGTTCGACAGTTTCCTATCTCAGCCCGCACCTAATCATACTATCAATTTTGTTGTCGATCGCGCGACCTATCGTGACGCTGCGACAGGACCCATTACCAAAACAGACAACCCTCTTGATCTCGCCATTCAAGGTGAAGGTTATTTCCAAGTTCAAACACCCCAAGGCAAACGCTACACACGCAATGGTTCCTTCCAGATTGATAGCCAAGGTCAAATCACAAATTTGGCTGGGCAGCCTTTACTAAGTGATGGTGGTCAGGCCATCACCGTTCCTGATACCACAACCCAAATCAATATTTCAGGCGGCGGCTTTGTCACGGCGCGTACGGATAAAGGTACAGCGCTGTCTCAGTTGGGTAAGATTGGCGTTGTTTCATTTAAAAATGAGCAAAAAATTATTCCCGAAGGCAATGGCTTGTATTCAACCAGCCAAGTGTCTGCACCATCTATAAATAGTTCAGTTGTTCAGGGCGCTCTGGAATCTTCCAATGTGCAGCCCATCGTTGAAATGACAGAGATGATCAAGATCATGCGTTCTTACGAACAAGCAACCATGATGGTTGCGAAGGAAAATGAACGCCTGACAAATGCAATCGACAAATTATCAAGAACCACAGCGTAAAGAGGTAAGCCATGAGAGCACTTAGTATCGGCGCAACAGGAATGGGAGCTCAACAGCTCAATGTTGAAGTCATCTCCAACAACATCGCCAATCTTTCAACCACTGGCTTTAAGCGTTCACGCGCTGAGTTCCAAGATTTGCTGTATCAAAACATGCGCAGTGTAGGCTCGGCCTCATCTGACACAGGCACCATTTTACCTGCCGGTTTACAGGTTGGTCTCGGTGTCAAACCAGCAGCAACTTACCGTATTTATGGTCAAGGTAATCTTATCGTCACCAACAACCCATTAGATCTAGCGATTAATGGCAATGGTTTCCTGCAAGTGCAGTTGCCTGATGGCACAACCGCTTATACGCGCGATGGTTCACTCCAGCTCAATCAAACAGGCCAGATTGTTACACAAGATGGCTATCAGATTTTGCCTGCGATTACGGTGCCAACAACGGCAACCGCCATCACAATCAATGCGAGCGGTCAGGTTTTAGCAAGCATTGCTGGACAGACCAATCAGCAGACCCTGGGTCAGTTGACGATGGCGTCGTTCATCAACCCTGTTGGTCTTGATGCTATGGGTCAGAATTTACTGAAAGAAACTCAAGCCTCCGGTACGCCAATCACGGGTAACCCACAAACCAATCAGTTTGGCAGCTTGGTTCAAGGTTCGCTTGAAACTTCGAATGTCGATATCGTTTCAGAAATCACCAGCCTCATTACAGCGCAGCGTGCTTATGAAATGAATTCAAAAGTCATTAACACCGCTGATCAAATGCTCAGCACAGCTAACCAGATGAAGTCATAATAACATGACAAAAACCCACCACCTTCTTTTCGCAGTTTGGTTGATTGTCGCCGGCAGTTTTGCCACGCCACAACCTTGCAACGCCAATGCGCTTGTGACGTTGCGTGCAGAAAGCGAAGTGCGGAAAATGGTGGTGCGTTTAAGTGATGTGTTTGATGGGGTGCCAGCTGGCATTGATCGTGAGATAGCCCAAGCTCCCGCGCCAGGTAAGAGCGTTACGTATGATGTAAATGTTTTAACCCGCCTGGCTACGAAATATCGTTTGGATTGGCAGGCTCAAAGCACGCTCGATCATGTGGTTATTAAGACAGCCGCAACCCGCATTACAGCCGATACAATCCGCGATGCTGTGATCGCTAAGATTAAGACCAATGAAGAGTTTGTGTTACCAAAACATAGTGAAGTAGATGTGAGCTTTGATAATCGGGCTCTGGAAATTAATTTACCAGCCGATCAAAAAGATGAATTTACGCTCAATAACTTTAGCTTCGATCCTATCAATAAACATTTCCGTGCCGACATTGTTGCTCAAACAGGTAGTGGACCTTTTAGTGTGCCTTTGTCAGGTCGTCTTACCATCAAGCGCCGCGTTGCTGTTCTTTCTCATCGCCTTCCTGGTGGTGCCACAATCAGTGCATCCGATGTTGATGTCATGCTGGTACCCGAAGACCGCGTCAATCCAGCTACAGTAACGGATGCTTCACAGTTGATCGGCCGCGAATTGCGCCGTGATACTGATGAAGGTGAAATTATGCGCACCAATGATGTGATCCCTCAGCGCCTTGTCGTGCGGGGCTCAATCGTAACGCTTAAAATTGAAACGCCGATGATGTTGGTCACAGCTCAAGGTAAAGCTTTGCAAGATGGAACGATGGGTGATGTCGTTCGTGTCACAAACATCCAAAGCAATCGTACCGTTGAAGGTACCGTTACATCGACAGGAACAGTTACGATTATGCCGCAACAGAAATTAGCGGCAGCACAATGAAGGAGAAGAGCGCCATGAACACGAATTCTATGACACGCTTTCTGTTGCTAACGACAACCATTATGGCCCTGTCAGCCTGCAACGCTTATGATCGTGTCTCTTCAATTGGTGAGGCGCCTCGTCTTTCAAGTATTGAAGATCCAACCCATCAGCCTGGCTACACACCTGTTAAAATGCCAATGCCCGCACCTGTTTTGAATGACAGCCGTCCTAATTCCTTGTGGCATACAGGTGCACGCGCCTTCTTCCGTGATCAGCGTGCAAGTCGAGTTGGCGATATTTTGACGGTCATTGTCACCATCAATGATCAAGCGCAGTTGCAAAATGAAAGCAAACGTTCGCGCGCTAATACAGAATCCGCTGGTATCAATAACTTCCTCGGTTTCGAAAGCCATCTGCATAATTGGTTCCCGAAAGCTGTTGATCCAAGCACTTTGATCGATACCAACAGCGATTTGAGCAACAACGGTAAGGGCTCGATCCAACGTCAAGAACAGATCAATCTACGTGTTGCTGCAACAGTCACGCAGGTCCTGCCAAACGGCAATCTTGTTCTGCAAGGTAAGCAGCAAGTTGGCGTCAATTTTGATATGCGTGAATTAACAATCCGCGGCGTCATTCGTCCGCAGGATGTGAGTGCAGAAAATACCATCACCTATGATCAAATTGCTGAAGCTCGTATCGAATACGGCGGCAAAGGCAACATCGCTGATGTTCAACAGCCGCGCTATGGCGCTCAGCTGATGGATATCCTCATGCCGTTCTAAGTTACGGTTGGATTGTTGGTAAAGCTGGTGGTTGATCAATATGGTATTGCTGCGCAAACGCTTCCGCCATCTTGCTGATCCCATTGAGCACAGTTGTCGCATGAACCGATAAATCGGTTGGTATCATCGCCGTTTGTTGCCAATAAATAATTGTCACATGACGCATTGTCTCAATAGGCGGTATTTTCACATTCGCTTTTGTGCGTGCCGTGAGGGAAATAAAGGATGTGCAATCAAGGCCGCCTTTGGTCGACGTTGTGACTTCTGGTATGAGCTCAATACGCGCAATACCCATCATGGGTGGTTTGGCCTCGGTCACAGAAAGGGCGTTAATATTGTTGCCCTTCAAAATCTTTTTGATGGAAGCCGCAATATCTTCGCGGTTCATTTTGCAAGTTTCAGTGTCTTTAGCGTTTGGAAATTGCGCGTAATGATAAACAACTTCTTGCACACCATACAAAGCAGGAGCTGATGCTTGAGCATGAGCTAAGCTTGGGATCAAAGGGCATAAAAGAAAGAGGAGGGTAGATTTTTTCATATGGCTACACTCCACCTGCTGCTTAAAGCTTATTCACGTTCGTCGCGCTGTGTGCGTTCCATACGTTCGTGACGTTCCTGGGCTTCGATGCTGAGCGTCGCTACAGGACGGGCTTCAAGACGCTTGATACCAATAGGCTCACCCGTTTCTTCACAATAGCCATATTCGCCGCGCTTGATGCGTTCGAGGGCTTCATCAATCTTGCCAATCAATTTGCGTTGACGATCGCGAGCGCGAAGTTCAAGTGCCACTTCAGTTTCAACTGAAGCGCGATCTGCAATATCGGGTTCTTGTAAACCACCTTCATCTTGCAGTTCATGCAACATGATGTCGGATTCACGCACGATCTCACTTTTCCAGTGCAGCAGTTTCTGACGGAAAAATTCTAGCATGACTGGATTCATATATTTTTCTTTTTCAGTCGGCTTGTAATTCGCCGGTACTGTGGTGCTATTCATGGCTGGAACGACAGTGCTGTTCATAGGGCAATACCTTCTCCGTTTAGGCGCGGCAGGATAAAGGAGTTTGGAGGATTAGGTCAATATAAGCTTGAAATGGCGATTTATGAGGGGCTTGGCGCTCTTGCCCGTGTGCGAACAACACGTTCAGGCAGCTTATGCCCCGTCATGCGCTCAGCGCGCTCATGGCGTTCTTGTGCTTCTAAGGTACGGCGTGCTGAGGGGTTGGCATCTAATCGATCAACACCAATAGGCTCACCCGTATCTTCACAAAAGCCGTATTCGCCATCTTCCATGCGCTTTAAAGCCGCATCAATAATTCTGATTTTGTTTAAGCCACGTCGGCGAATGGATGAATCTGTTTCCGTTACAGTTATATTGGCTCCAGCATCGGCCATATCCGGTACATGACCGCCTTCGCTCTCCTGAATTCGTAGGCCTGCCCTTTTGATATCTTCATCAAGTGCTTTTCGCTCTGCCAAGAGTTTTGAGCGGAAATAATCTTGCATCCTGGGATTCATATACTCTTCAGTGCTGGATGGACTGTAAACCGGCTCTGTAACTTCAGCAGTGACTGATGAGAGATCGGCAGTTTTGGAGCGTGTGGATGAGCGAGCCATAATTTATCCTCAAAAAATGTAGGTTCTCAATTATGCCTTTAGGATAGGAGCACTTTTCGTAAGAGGTCAAGACAGGCCAAAAGTTGTGATTTTTCAACATATTCATCAGCTTTGTGGGCTTGGTCGATATCGCCGGGCCCACAGACAACAACATGGGTTCCAAGCTTCTGAAAGAAGCCAGCTTCAGTTGCAAAAGAGACGGCTTTGGTTTCAGTGTTGCCGGTCAGTTTGCCTAAAATCATTTGTCCTGGATTATTTTCAGTCGGCAGCAAAGGTGGAATGTTAAAACAAGTACAGGTCCGCATTCCCGCTTTGGGCTCAAAGGCTTTAAAGCGCGGCATGAGGCTCGCTTGAGCTAAATGCTCGATATCTTGCAAAGTGCTATCAAGATCATCACCAGGATGGGCGCGTGCTTGCCATTGGATTTCGCAATGTTCAGCAATAATGTTTTCGGCTGTTCCACCCTTAATAACACCTAGATTGAAGGTGGTGTAAGGCGGATTAAAGCGGGATGGTTTAAAGGGCTTATCTTTTTTCTCCTGCGCCTTACGCAAAAGAATGCTCATAAATTCTGTCGCGAGCTCAATCGCATTCAATCCCTTGTCAGGCTGACCGGAATGTCCAGGGATGCCAGTAATGTCTGTTTTGAATCCGGCAACACCTTTGTGCGAGTCTATAATCGAAAGGCTGGTTGGCTCACCAATCCATACCCATTCCGGCACAATCTTTTTCTTGCGCATAAAGTCAGTCAGGCTCGCAGCGCCTGACATATCGGTTTCTTCATCATGCGTGAAAGCCAAATAAACTGGCATCTTCAGTTTGGCTTTGACGAGTTCCGGCACAAGAGCGAGCGTGCAGGCAATAAAAGCCTTCATATCGCAACTGCCACGGCCATAAAGCTTGCCATCACGTTCTGTCAGGGTGAAGGGATCGCTGGTCCAGTTTTGTCCCTCGACTGGCACCACATCGCTATGTCCTGCAAGCACAATGCCTTTGCCGTCTTGCGGTCCAAGCGCTGCCCATAAGCAAGCTTTGCCCTCACCGCCACTTACAATCTCACTCTTCACGCCATGCTGATTGAGATAGGTCTGAATAAACTCAATACAGGCCCGATTGGGTTTTGATGAGGTCGTATCGAAACTCACAAGCTTTTTAAGGAGGGATTGAACGTCAGACATCATACTAACCTTTGGCTGCGATTTTTACGGCCTTTTCAACGCTAGCAATCGTAAAGAGCATAAGATAGCCGTTTTCGAGCGCGGCGAAAAGACAATCGCCAGCTCCATTCCAGCATAAACCCACAACACTAGAGCCTTTTTCAGCGACAGGTGGATGGATCAAAATTTCCATACGGCCATCCAAGGGGGCAAGAACAATCATGCCATCGTCGTAACCCGCAGCGATCAGCTCATCTTTGGGATGTGCTGAAACAGAAGTTACAAGACGCGCATCGCTTCCACCCAAAGTCAGCGGCGATTTGCCCCAAGGGCCACCACCAAAAAAGGGCCAACAGATCACTTGCTCGGCGCCTGATGTGACTAAATATTTACCTTTGGCGGTGAAATCCATGGAATGCACTTTGCCGGCATAACCTTGCATACGCATCTCATTATTATCGGAAAGACGCCAGCCATGCAGCGCGCTCTCCTGTAAACTCGTCAAAATAATTTTACCTTCGGGGTGCCAGATGGTTTGGAGATGTGAGCCCTTCCACTCTAATTTCACGGGCACATTTTCTTTGGCATTCGTCCACCAGAGGCTGAGACCATTGTAATGGCTTGATGCAAGACGTTTGCTGTTAGGACTAAAAGCCAGGCCACCGATGCTGCTAGGGCAGAGAAGGGGGCCAGAGTGTTTTTCCCCTTTGGCATTCAACATATAAATATTTTTGCCAAGAGAATAGGCGCGGTATGCGCCATCAGGTGATGAAGCGACTTGATCAATCCATTGGTTTTTGTGTTCTGCCAGGAGTGAGGTCGTCCCTTGCTCAGGGTCAATGGCTATAATCTTCCCATCATCACCGCCCGATAGAAATCCGCTTTCATGAGTATCGGGTTGGAGGGAAAGCGAGATGCCCTGATGAAGAGGAAGTGTTTTTGGATTATCTGTGTCATCAAATGCCGCTAAAAGTCGTACCGACCCATCACCCAAACTCACGGCCACCCAATCACCCTTCCTGCTCGATGCGAGTGCAATGATTGAGGTCTCAAAATTCCACTGACGTTGAATGGCAGAAGTCGAGGTCGGCATTAATTCACCGCGCAGGCTTTAAATCCATCTCGTAATGCTTTTTCATCGAGCTTACGGCCAATGAAAACAAGGCGGCTCTGGCGTTTAGAATTCTCTTTCCAGGGCGATAAATCGCTCCCTTCCATCATCATATGGACGCCTTGAATGGCCAGGCGTTTATTGCTGCCGGCGATATCAAGAATGCCCTTATAACGCAGCAAATCTGGGCCTTTATTGGCGCGCAAATCGCCCATCCAACTTTCAAACTTGCTGACATCAATCGGTGCATCGCAGGTTAAAGAGACACTCGTGATGCTGGTATCATGTTCATGATCATGGTGGTGATGCTCATGATGATGATCGGGATTTGTGCAGGCATGTTCATGACAATCATGGTCGTGATCATGGTCATGGTGATCGTGATGATGGTGATCATCCTTTTTGCCAAGAAAATCGGGTTCATGTTTTAGAATTTCATTGAGATCAAAGCTGCCAAGGCCAAGAATTTGGCCCAGGGGAACTTGGCACCGTTCACTATGAACAATTTTTGCAAAGGCATTGATGTGACGAATAGCGTGTTCAACTTTTTTTAAATCATCTGGCGTTGCGAGATCCGTTTTATTCAAGAGGATCACGTCAGCAAAAGCGATTTGCTCTTCAGCTTCTTTCGAGTCCTTGAGGCGCTGCAAGAGATGTTTGGCATCGACAACAGTAACGATGCTATCCAATTTTGATTTGGCGGCAACATCAGGGTCAACAAAGAAAGTCTGGGCAACAGGCCCTGGATCGGCGAGACCGGTTGTTTCAATTAAAATACCGTCAAAATTTTGTGCACGTTTCATAAGGCCCGAGATAACGCGGATCAGATCACCCCGCACGGTGCAACAGATACATCCATTATTCATCTCAAACACTTCTTCATCTGCGCCAACCACCAGGTCGTTATCAATGCCGACCTCGCCAAACTCATTGACAATGACGGCGTATTTCTTGCCATGGGGCTCAGAGAGAATACGGTTGAGAAGTGTGGTTTTGCCGGCGCCGAGATAGCCGGTTAGAACAGTGACAGGGATTTGGGTCATGCAAAAACCTTCCAGAAATGACGCCGATTTAAATGCCTGACATATAGTGGAATATCAATAGCTTGTTTCAAGCCTCTCGCCTTAAAGTTGCGCATGCAACTATTCTTCTTATTGTCTGTTTATATCCAAAAAGCGTTTACTTGCGGCCACTTGAACTTTCGTGATTGGAAACCGTCATGGCTACAGCCTTTGCTCCCCAAACCCGTCATCCAGACATTATGCTTTTGCCGTCCCGTTTTGATAGCAGCTCAGCTCAGATTATTGAGCATGACGCACGCACCTTTATTCAAAATGGTGTGCGTGAATTGGTGCTGAATTTTAGCCAAGTTACTTATATGACAGCAAATGGCATGCACGCTTTATTGCAAATCGCTAAGGCAGTTCATGCGGTGCAGGGACGCCTTATGGTGCAGGATATTACGGCTCAGCCCAAAGAGATGTTTGAAAGCTGCCTGTTTGATACAATCATCCCTAGCTACAATCATACCCATAGCCAGCCCGAAGAGGCTGTGGCTAAGATGGCGGCTTAGGAACGCCTTTCCACTTTTGGGCGGCCAAGTATGGGTCCTGTGAATCAGTTGCCGCTTACAATTTTAGAAGAATTTTTACTTCTCGCTCTCAATGATGAGGCCGGGCAATTTTATTCTTTGGCCCGGAGCACACTCGATTGTGCATCTGCTGGCGCTGTATTAATGGATCTCACATTACATCATCGTTTGGATAATGATTTGAAATCTATGTTTATCACTCACGGGATGCCGATCGGTGATGATCTCTTGGATCCTGTATTGGAAGCTCTAAAGCTAGCTCCTGTTACAACCCCTCACAGTATCAATCATTGGTTGAGTCAAATGGCTGGCGAGGGTGAGGCTTTGCGTGAGAAAGCACTACGCCGTTTGGAAGAGCGCGGTATTATTAAGCGTGAAGACAAGAAAATTTTATGGGTTTTTGGTTCACGCCATTATCCCGTGCAGCATGATAGTGAAGTGCGCGAGGTCAAATTGCGCATTTTAGGGGTCATTTTACGGGATGATATTCCTAATCCTCATGATATGATGCTGACTGCTTTAGCGCAGTCCTGTGGGCTTTTTAGCCATATTTTGAGCCGTCAGGAATTGGAAGCAGCGCTGCCGCGGATAGAGCTGGTGGCGAAAATGGATTTAATCGGTCAGGCCGTAGCCAGGGCTGTAGGGGAAATTGAAGCAGCGATTGTGCTTACAACCGGATTTCGATGAACGCATAGGATAAAGAATGAAAAAGATCTCCCTCTTTGTTATGTCCCTAATCATTTTGGCGACAGCCACAGCTTCGGCGGCACAAGAAGCGCCAGCTCCTCGTAAGATGCCGCGCACACCGGTTAATCGCCAAAGCCTACCAGGTAGTAAGCCTGCCTTACCGCCCTCGAGCGTTGTTCAGGGACAAGCTTCTGTGATCGACAGTGAAAGATTGCGGATCAATGATGTTGATATGCGCTTGTTTGGTGTGGTGCCACCACAGCTGTCTGCAACTCATGGACCTCAAGCACGAGAAGCTTTAGATCAGATGGTCGCCGGTAAAACAGTCAGTTGTACGGTGCGCGATCGTGACCAAGGTGGGCGTTATCTCGCCACATGTCGTGCCGGCAACAATGATATTGCTTATGAACTACTGCGCAGAGGCCTTGCTGTTACAGCGCGTGGTTCTCTCTCGAATAGTGATCTTGCCATTTCTTATTTAGCTGCTGAGCAGGCAGCACAGGCGCAGAAATCTGGTATTTGGTCTGGCGCTGTACCCTCAGCTGTGACTGTAAGTGCTGTGCCGCCTAAAGTAGAGGCGCCGAAAGCAGAAGCCCTAGTTGTTCCGCCACCTCCTACGCCTCTTGTTATAGAAGCTAAGAAAGAAGAAAAGTCAGCAAAGACTTTAGCTGCAGCAGATGATGCGCAAGCAAAAGCTCCTTCAAACGCAGTTATACCTGCAAGTGCTCTAGCTCCTACGGCTGACGAGGCCATGGCTTTACCTGTCGCGGGTCCTAACTTCTTTGCTCGCTATCAATTGCTCATCACAGGTTTTATTATGCTTGTGACGGCTTTGAGCATCCTCTTTGTAGTCTCACGTCAGCGTCGCCAGGAAAAGCTTGATGAAATGAAGGCGATTGCAGCTGCATTACGTGGTGAGTTAATGGCAGCACGTGCCGTTTGTCAGGCACGTTTTAAATCCATCACAACCGTGGAAGATGATAAGGCCGCGACTTGGCCGCGCATTCGCTCAACGCTCTATCAGGCTTATGTGGGCAGGCTTGGCTGGCTAGGTGCTGAATTAGCGCGTCAAATAGCTTCCATTTATGGTCAAGCAAGCGATTATGCCGCTTACTATAATGATGATGCGACGCGGGCTGAAGTTGCACCAAAGCGTCAGGCTTTGATGACACTCATTCAATATATTGAAGAAGTCCTGCCAAAACTCGCCGTGATCGAGCAAACCGGTAAAGTCCAAAATACGCTTTCAACATCTGTTCGGCCTGTGACAGTGATTGAGCGTAGTGCACCTTTGGCTGCTGCGGCATCAACTGTTGCAACATCAGCCGCAGTTCTTGCAAAAGAAGAAGTCGTCGAGGCTGAGCCTGAGATATCAGCGCCTGTGCAGACACCTATTTGGGAAACTGTTCGTAAATTTGCCCGTGAGCGCTTTGAAGCGAAGAATGAGGCGATGGAAGAGCAGATGCCGGACTACACAACGCTGATTGAAGAAGAAATGGCCAATATGACATTTGGCGATGCCGGCGATGATGAGACTTTACCTGAGAATGTGACGAAATTTAATAAGACAGGATCGTAATAAGGAGGTTCCATGGCAGCTGATGGATGTTTGCCCCTTTCTGGAGGCGCTACGAAGAGGTCGTCCCACTTAGAGGTGGTTGGCGAACCAGGTTGGCAGCAGGCACTTCATGAAAGGATGGCCGTACAATATCCTTTTTTTGCCGGCCTTAGAACAAACCCCAAATGGGATGCATATGTTTGTGGAATCACAACCTGTGCATCAGCTGAAGAAGTCATGAGACTTTTCGGTTATGTGCCAGAAGGTCATGCCTCACGACAAGGACCTCATAAGCGCCCTCTCATTGGCGTACATTTATAAGAGGCTGGTGCAGGCTAGTGGACGTGCTTCGAACTGATTTTAGACAGGATATATTGAAATTATACAGTTTTTTCCCTGATAAGGCAAAGGAATGGCTGACGCGGGAAGATAAATCACAAGGTAGAGATACCGCTAAATCGGTATATACTTCCTCTATGGCACGAACCTTTACGTTGGGTTAGGCAGCAGGAACATGGAACAAGAAATTAAGTTAACTGATGATGAGATTGTCGCTCTGAAGTTCTTGAATGGCACGCCTCATATCGACCAAACCCCCGCCAAGATACTCAATGATGCAAAGCGGTTGGCTCAATTTGAGTTTTTTACAAATGATAGCAAGGGCAATTTGGTGACCACGGCCAAGGGCAAACAGTGGTTGTTAAAGTATGGCCTAAACAAAGCTCAGGATAATTAGGCCGCTAATTCAAAATTAAAGTAGGGGCGGTTTGAAATGTCCATTGGCCGGACAGCATCATGCGATGCAGCTTCTTTAGGTTTGAAGGCCAGTTTTTCTTCCGGTGTAGTTTTGAAGTCTACTATGAGTGGCAGCATAGGATGCGGCCCTAACGAACGTGTAGCCGCTTTCAAGTCTTTGAGGGCTGACACTATGGCGGGTTCCTCAAACGCATGGATGCGCATTACAGGCGCGATATAAGCGGGTTCAAAAGTGCCATCATTCGCGGCCTGTACTTTCTCGCCCCATTGACGTTTTCCAATTTCCTTCTGACCAGCTTCTAGCATTGAGGCAAGAACGTCTTTCATAACTGCTTCCTGTGGTAACGAACCATTGCTGGTAAATTGAACCCTCGTAACGACATCACCAGTGAACGTCGAAATACCGCGTGTGAAGCTTGCGACGATTTTCTGTTTATCGTCGGGACTTGCCCAATTGACCGCAAAAACATGATCCAGCGGTGATGAAGTATTATTATCTGTTAAAGCCTCTATTTTAACGTCCACCTTCCAGCGATCATGAATATCAGGCGATAATTCCAGCCGCATTATCCAAGCGTTTTCATGATGTTTTCTCGATCAGGTTTTTATATAATCGAGGCACATTTCGGTGAATTTTATGAACGCGCATATTTCAGAACAACGGGTCATAGATATTCAACGTCGCTGGAATAGCCTCGAATTAAAAACAACGAATGCTATTCCTCTCGATGATGCAACGATAAGTGCCATCCTTATGGGCACTAATGACCCTGTACGGCTTTTATCATACAAGCCCGCTGTGCAGTCTCTGCTCATGGAATTGGCTGGCTCCAACAAAGCTTCGCCAGAAGAAGCAGAAATGTTCCCTTACTGGGGCGATCAACTCAGAGAATATAAAAAAGTATGTACGGATATTCGCAAAGATTTCAGTCGGGCCGCGCGCGTTGTAATTCAGAATGTAGCTACTGTGGAAACCTACATTAATGCAGCTTATTTTGATGCGCCTCTTACGCCTTTCCTGCATTCGGATGGGCGCGTCATAAATACCAACGCGGTTACTACGGCTTGGATTCTTGTCTCGCGCACAGGAGCCTTGCCTGTCTTGGCAGCGTATCAAGCCGATCTAGAACGCGCTAACCCTACACAAGTACAGGATGCACAATTGGTTCCTGGGCGAATTAATTCCTCTGCAATATCGGCTACCTACAAATCCGAACTTCACACCAAACAACAGAAAGCTTTTTTGTCGCTTGCCGACCAAGAAATATTAAAGCCATTGAATTTGGGTGATGTTTACTTAATGAGAACCAGAGACAGAACGGAGCCTGATATGGGTCGAAGCATTGGTGGCTGCCAACATGCTTCTAATCCGCATGTTCCGGCAAAGTCCTGTTTCACAAAAAGTTCTATAAATGTCTATAAGGCTGGCAACTGATTATTTCGTCACAGTGATGCAGTAAGGCATATAGATATAGTTTGTGTTTATCTCGCAGTTAAACCCACGTTTCACAAAAATGTTTCTAGCCGCTTCTGCTTGTTTGGAACCGACTTGAAAAACACCCAAGGAAGTGAGGCTAGTAAGGCTGTCAAAACAGTCTGCGGTTCTTCTGAAATATTCCAAACTATCTTTACCGCCATCTAGGGCTACGTGCGGGTCATGATCGCGCATTTCAGGAATTAGATAAGCCAAGTCTTGCGTAGCAACGCGCGGTGGATTGGAAATAACAAGATCAAACTTCTCATTTATGTCCGCGCCCCAAATCCCAAGTCTAAATTCGGAACGGTCTTCAAGATTGGAAGCGATTGCATTATCTTTAGCAAGGTTAAGAGCGTTCTGATCGTTATCAATGCCAATCCCGGATGAATTCGGAACAGCATTCAAGATTGCCAATAATATACAACCTGTGCCTGTGCCTAAGTCGAGAATGCGATATGCTTTGCTGGCATCTTTTAAATTATCAATGGCGTGTTCGACCATCATTTCTGTTTCTTTGTAAGGCATAAATACGTTAGGAACCGTTCGCACATTTAGCCCACAAAATTCTGTAGTTTCAAATATTCGGGCTGATGGAACCCTTTTTTCCCGCAGAGAAATCACTTTTTCTAACTGTGGCAAATTCTCTTGATCGACTTGTATATTTTGTGGGTTTCTGATTTGTGACAAATCAATATTGAGTATTTTTTGCAAAATATAAGCAACTTCGTATGAGGCATTTGGAACGCCTGCTTTATCCAGACGCTGCTTATAATTTTGTAGAAGAGAATTTAAGTCCGTAGCCATGCTTCTATCTTAGCATAGGAAAATAGCTTTATGGAAATGGATGAGGGAAACGTTGATAATTTTCCTTATTTGCCGGATCGACTTTCCACCCGGTAGCTTCGGGGACGGTTCTAATGCGGCGGCTGCCTGTGCGGGGCCAATGCTTTCCAAAGTACAGAGGAACAAGTTCAGGTACGATAACGCGCATGACAGAAACGCTAGGCAATAGCGACTTGACGCGTTTGGTTGTTAAGTCGGCAATATACACATCAAATTTCTTCTGTAGCCGTTCAGCAATGTAGCCATTGAAACGGCGAACATCATTAAAGTGGCGGCGTTCATCCGAGCCAAAAAGCTTTAAAATAAGATCATCATATGCCCCGGTAGCGTATAGTTCGACATGATCGGTAGGCTCATTAAGCTTGTCCAATACCTCTTGAGGCGGTCGGGGTTTGCCGCGCGGGAAATATAGCGGAACACAAGCTTCTCTGAGGGCCTTCAAGCAAGCGGTTCCAACATCATCATGGCTGGCGGCGCCCATGCCATAACGGAAAAGTTCGCCGCCTGGGGTAATAACCAAAGCAGAAATCGCGGGTGCAAGGTCTGTCGTTAAGTCAATAAACCGGACTTCCCAACCCTTGCTTTCGATGAATCTGACTTCATTCCGAATATTTTCCGGTAATGAATCCAGTTCTATTAAAGGCGGCGATGCTCCTCTTAGCCAAGCGATTAGAAACGCGTCGCGTTCAATTAATTCATGACATGCTGATTTAATCGCTTCCATTTCCGAGAAATGGGAAGCAACACCCGAAGAGGTAGACATATCGACAAATTGATAACCGACTTCTTGAGCATTTAGCGGGTAACAGGCTTGTTCCAGTGGAACTAAATATTCTTTTCCGTCCTTTAAACCCTTAACAGTATGCCAACGTCGCGGCGCATCAGCGGGTAAATCAGGGAGAATGTCGTCGCCTTTACCGTAACCCGTAACTGCTAACCGATCTAAGACAGGCTTATCAAGGGAATTGCGCGAACATAGAGGATGATCTTTGAGATCGTAATCTTCTATCGAATATCTTTCGACGCCCTCCATAAAAGCAGTAAGCAAAGAATATTCCGGGCTTTGACCGGAACCCCACGCGCCATATGAGTCCCGTTCATTTGCTGTCGCAACACGAACGCGCGCGACATTGGCATAGGTCATGTAAATGGGATATTGCGCGTCACCAAAGACATACTGATGATAACGGCCAACCAGTTTGCCATTGCCGACAACAAGCTTGGATAAAACCGATACTTTATCTTCAACAGTATCTTCTAACTTAATGTCTGATGAACTTTCGGTTAGCGTAACATCTTCACGAACAGATTCCGTGCCTCGATAAATACGAGCAATATGTTTGTTAAATTTATTGTTCTTAACCAACATCATAATATCGGCAGCAATCCAACTGGCTGCGGCATCACTGATGGTCGATTTTGTTTTCTCAGGAGCAGAGTCGTTCAACAACTCTTGCGCCAAATAAGAATTGGCAACACCGGGTTCGGTGGAAAGCAAACGGAAAAACAATTGCACCATATTATCTTGAGAAGAATAAATTGGCGGCAGAATAAAAACACTGCTTCCCCTGCGAATGCCAGCAATAAGTGCTTGGCCGGGTTTCAACTGAGATAAAGCCTCTTTCTGCACCGAAAGCCCTTTATCATCAGGAATGCAGATTAAATAGGCTGGTTCTTTTTGGGCCGTAGCAGAAGTAAAAACCTTTTTGAGTTGCTCCATTACCGGGCCGGAGCCGTGAAGGGCCGCACTTGGCACTCTATCTTCGACTAGAAAGCATGTTTCTATAAGTCTGGGCAGCATTTCATATATGGCTTCATCCAGCTTTTGGAGGTCTTGGGCCGTGCGCGGGACAACAAACAACTCTTGAAGCCGTTCAAACAATTTGAGGCTATCCGTGCCGCGTAACGTGATTGTCCGATCACCAGCGAATACGCCCAGCGTGTCCTCATATTTTAAAGCCTCAAGAGAGGGGTTAAGACGATATATCGGGTTCATCAGGTGCCAAAGATTATGGAAATATAAGGGGCGTCTGTTGGGAAATTGAGATGCAACAACTTGGCAAGGGCTTCGTCCTTGAAGCCGCCAAAAGGATACCCCGCCAGGTTTTGATCTTGGAGCGACAGAAGCGCATTTTGTAAACCGCAGCCCACTTCGATCATCGCATAACGATAGCCGCGTTCCTGATACTTAAAAGCTTTAGCTTCCATGTTGGCACTCAGTACGATTATGCCCGCGGCTTTGCCAAACCCTGTTTCTGCATTCATGCCATAGATTTCAGCAACTTCTAACTTGTCCAATTTCTCATCGATAATATGAATAGAGTTTGTGAATGGGCATAATGTGTAGATGCCGCTTTTATAGTTCCCGATGTTGCGGAATAACAAGACGAAGGTATTTACAGAAAAAATTCCGCCACTTTGCGGGATGGTACGCGCTAATGCGTTCACATCTTTCTCAACAGGCAGAAAGCCCACGCCGCCGGCGCAATCAAGAAGCAATCTTTCCAAAACGGAAGGTTGGATTACTTCGTCTGTAAATGCTCGGATACTGCGGCGCGCGCACAGCAATCGCCCCAATTCGCTCGATGCAGGAGTGATTGGACCTGTAATGGCACTTTCTTTGGGCAAAGGCCGGGTCGAGCGCCTAATGGCCGCAGTGGCGATATCCTCAACCATTTATTCGGCACACTAAAAAGTTATAAAACTAATGCAGTGAATAAGGCGTTAGGCAATTCTCAACGCGCTTGTCAGGCTGCTGCGTCTACCAATGTCAGAATTGCAGGTGCTACTCGATTGCGAGTTGCAAGTGCTGCTCGACTGAGAATTGCAAGTCGATGAGTTAATCGTGGTGGCAAGCACAGGGCGTTCCGGGTTACCCGATGAGAATTGGCCGGAGCTGTCGTCGATCAATTGAACGTCGAACGGGTTGCTGCGCATAGTTACCTCCATGTTTGATAGGCGTTAGTATAAAGCTTATGCAAATATCGTCAACTGAGAGACGACAAATTATTTAGTTATCACAAGATATTAACCATAATTGCTTGCTGCTTGATAAGTATTGGTTTCATTCATCAAGAGTATATTTTTTTGGTCATATCTGCTTCTTGTCCCCATCTAATACCAGACACCGTACTGATTTATAGTCCCCGTTTGGGGGACAAACCTTTGCCCCCTGGCAGGGGCTTTCCTAGCTGAATTTTAAACGGAACAATCAGATTTAGAGTAATGGCAATAGCGACAGCATGGGTTTTATTAGCTGCATTCAATTTTATGCGTCCTCTTTCAATGTAAGCTTTGACCGTTTCTTCCTTTATCGAAAGAATGGTTGAGATTTCACCGCGCGTTTTGCCATGTGCCGTTAGCGCAAGGATTTCCGCTTCGCGGCCTGTGAGTTTCGTAGTCGGCGCTTTAATAGTTGCGACTGTCATGCTGTTCTCTTTTTAAGGCGAGCAATCACAGCATCCGCAGCTTGTTCAGACGAAAAATTTAGACGGTCGGATTCGAGACAAAGTTCTAAGGCTTCTTGTGCAGCTATCCAAAGAGGGCGGTTCTGAATATTGTCGTTAATCAGGTTTGTGAGAAAAGTCGCCATATCTTCATGGCCACAGCCGCCTGTATTAAAAACGGTCATAACCATTTCCCATTTGCCATTAGCTTCAACATAAGCGCGTATATCCGAACGGTCTTCAAAATGACAGCATTGCCAAGGATAAACTGAATAATAGTTTCTCAGCTTCTGTGATTTATCTGTAAGACATATTTTGGCGTCAGCCATCAGGAGTCTCCAAATTTGATATCAAGCTGAACCATTGCCAGCGCAAAGGCACGCGGCCAGTAACGGGTAATTTCGTCCTGGGCAAATTCGTCACGCAGTTCATGAGGCTGGCATTGGCCTGTTTCTTTATGAATGCGGGCGATGGCATCGGCCATGCGGTTAACGATGCTATCTGTGTTATCCTCGAAAGCTTCCGGGACGCTGTTACGGCAGAATTCTTCGATTAGCTGCGAAAACGCAGCGGCGCGTAATGCCCCGTCTTTCTTGGGAATACGTTCACCTTGCATGGCAACAAGCGTGAAGCCAAAAGCGGCAAACAAAACCTGATAATCGAGACGCGTCATAAAATGCCCCATCACTAGAATGAGGCGATTGTGATTATTTCGTATGGTTAAAACAACAAACGCGTTCCGAGAATTTCATGGAAGCGAATGATAAGAATTACGCGAAGGCTTTGACTTGAGCGTTATGCTTCACATCGGCGAGAGGCTGGGACTTAAGGCACGAAGCATTATTCCAAGTGCGATCAAAAGCAGCCTTGTGAAACTGCGCCATAATAGACTCATGGATAGTGAGAACAATCATATCAAGGCAATCGTCCAGATAAATAAAAGATAATTTATCGCCATGAATGACAAAAGAATTCGGAGAGAGGACCGTTTCAGGAACCCTCATTTCAAAGGACGGCAAGAGAAATTGGGGTGCGCGCGGCGGGTCCGTAATAAGACATTTAATATCAGCGATTTCATAGAGCCGTGTTAGCCGTTCTAGATTATTAGAACGGCCCGGTTCGCCGGAATAGCGGGTCAATATGTCATGGGCTTCGATAAAAACAAGAATGTCGCCACCATTGAGTTTTACGTCCTTGAGCATTTCGTCAAAGAAGTTGTGGCAACTATTCGGCCCTTTATAGGTTGTCGAACTTTCAGAACGCAGCCTTACGCCCTGGCCTTCGGTAAAGATGATGCCGCCTTTTTCCAGAGCAACATGAATCTTGTTTATGGAATCGGCGCTCGGCGTTTTTGTTTTGGTATCCGATTTCTTCTCAGCCTCAAAAGCTACAATTGTTGAAGGATCTAAGTCGGCTGCTGTAGCCAGCTTCCCTTGTGTCCAATCTAAAAGCTTCCGGGCAGCCTTGCATTGTTTTGGAGTGATGATAGCCATGATGCTGGGCCTTAATTCGGATTGGCTATGCCATTGTCATTGAAAGCGGCAAGGGCCATCTCAAGACGCTTTTCTTCATCAAGATAGAGAATGTTGCTGCGAAGATTGGCCGAGCGTTCCAAGGAGAGCAACAGGCCGTAAGCCATCGGGCGACCAAAACGTTCGACAAGTTCCTTGTAGGTGACGTTATTCATGTTCGCCTCACGCCGCCATAGGATGAGCGACAGGCGATTGCATCAAGGCGTTCCAGCGATCTTCGAGAGAGGCGCCGATACGATTGCGGATGCCCTTATAACGTTCCATACGCTCAATAAGAGCCTGAACCCCAAACTCGCCGTGACGGGCAACGTATTTGTCAAAATCCAACATTTGAAATCACCTGAACAAATTCGATAAAAACTGTTTTCGTTTCCGTAGTTCGCACTTTACGAATCCGCGCCCCGCAAGCAATTTTAAAATTGGCATGAAGATATGAAAACATGTCATTAAGACATTAACTACGTTAAATGCTGTAAGTCATAGGCTTTTTGATATCATTTAAGGCTATGAATTTTAAAGGCGAAATAATGTATTGCCTATTATTGGTAATATATTTCTTATTGACGGTACTGATATATGTCTTTATGAAACACTTACATATCATCAAGAAAGCGTTTTTATGCTCACAGGCAAACAAATTCGAGCTGCAAGGGTATTTGCTGATTGGCAAGCACAGGACTTGGCCAAAGAAGTTGGATGCAGCCGTGTGGCCATCCAGAATTACGAACGCGGAGTAACACGCGTCAAACCCGACACATCAGATAAAATCGTGAGCGCCTTCGCAAAAGAAGGGATCGAATTTACAGAAAACGAGGGCATACGACGCCGACCTGAAGAAATCAGAATCATGAAGGGGGTTGCCGACTTCGTAGAGTTCCATGACATCATCTATCATTACGCTCAGAAGAACGATGGCGAGATATGTATATCGGGTTCGGATTCTAGACTTTACGATAAATACCGCCCAAATCCAGAAGCGCATCGCAAGCGCATGGCTGAATTGGCAAAAGATCGCGGTAAGAAATTTGTTCGCATTTTGCTGAAAGAAGGCGATGCCCGTTTTGTGGGTTCTGAATATGCCACTTTCAGATGGCAACCGCCGGAATTGTTTAGCCCAACTACGCTTTATACTTTTGGTGATTATCTCGCCTTGATTAGTTTTTATCATAAGCCGGCACCGCACATTATTTTGATCCATTCAAAAACCTATGCTGATGCTTACAAATTAGCATTTGAAGCCACTTGGAGAAATGCGCAGGAGCCGCCAAATGAGTAATGCGGTAATTAAGCCTGTGCGCGTCGCTGTGTTTGGCAGCTATTATCAAGGCAACGCTGTTGTAGATAAAATATTGGAATTGCAGCGGCAAAATCCTGAAGCTGTCCGTTTGGTTGGTGTAGCAACGGACGATCCCACGCATCCTCGCGTCTCACCGGAACGTCGTATTTGGCAATTTGTAACTGATAAACGCGAATACGTTATGGTTCCTGAGAAAGCGGCCAGCAATGACGTATCGGTATGGAATGGCAGCGTAAAGAAAGATGATTTTTATCGGTTGTTCGCCGAGGAATGGCGACCAGACATTTGTTACATGGCAACTTTCGGTCAACGTGTTCCCATGCCTGTCTTTGATTTTCCGCGTTTTGGTTTTTACAATTTCCATCCTGCTGTCGATAGGACATGGCCATCTTATGTTGGCGGCAATCCGTTTAAGGGAATGATCGACGCAAAAGAGCCTCATTGCTCGATAGCAATGCACTCAATTGATGAAGAGTTCGATCATGGCCCGCTGGTGGCTTTCTCGGAGCATGTTCCGATTGGGGCGAACGACACGATATTATCCATGTATCTAAAAACCTGCCCGGCTACCGCAGACATGGTTCATTGGCATTTGGGTGAATTGAAGATCGTTCCGCCCTACAATAATTATAAACCTAAATTGGCTCCTTCGGACGAAGCCGCCATGCAAGTGGCCTAGGTGCTAGGCTTTTCGTTAGGACGTGAAAGCGAGGGCCGCGAATTGCGGCTCAATGCATAACCTTTTTAGCTTTTATATTAATGAGAAATTGAATAGCGCGATCATAATCGGCTTGTAGAAGTTGAAAGAAGTAGCATGTGCCAAATTCTTCCTCGAATAACAGCCGCACAAGCTGTTCAGAAACCTTTTGTTCATTGGCAACCCAAGTAACCAAAGCATCGAGACTTTTCGATTGTGCGTCCCATAAGGGTTGTGTTGCATCGAATTGCATAGGGATGCGATTTTCTATTGCCGCTTTATTTGTTAAACCTACGTTGTTCGACTTCAAATTTTTACGGGATTTTGGAACAAACTTGATAACGTTTGTCTGATTATTCTTGTCGCTCATAACCATTCCTCCTGAAATTCTTTTGTGAAATCTTTTCGGGATGAAAAATATCACGCGGCACTACCATCAAAAAATGATGAAAATACTTTTAGTGTTTCCGGGGAAGAAGCTACAAAATTGAGGTAGCGCGTTTGGTTAAAGTAACCAAACCACATGCTTAATAGACATAGTTAATGACTTTCCGCGAGGGCGCGGAAAGCGGTTTACGCTGCTGTGTTAAACGCAGCAGCTTGCTACGCGCTGTGCCGACAAACGGCTTGCGCTTCCGTGGCCGCACGACGGCCACTTTCTCTCAGCAACGATTAGTTAGCGCAGTTAGTGCGTATCTTGATTTTCACGCTCTTTCCATTCGGAAAGGGCGTTTTTTTATGGGGAGGCCAGCATGAATAACGAAGTCGATTACAAGAAATTTCAGGCGATGATGAATGAGGGACGCTCTGTAAATCCGGTGACGGAAGATGAGGCGGCGGAAGCATATCGCAATCTCGGTGAGTTCATTTTGTTGCTCTATAAAATCAACGCCCGTGAGTGCGTTGTGGCGAGGCATCAACTAACAGGTACATACACAAAACCTACAGGTAGTGATCTATCGAAACCTAACCCATCACCTAAACTTGATTGAGCCTTGACCCTAGGTGGACATAATTCGAACTCTTTGAAATGAAAAATAAATTGACGTGCTGAACTAAACATTTTTCAATCGTACATCAGCAAATTGAGGTGACGCATGACGCAAGCCGTTATCTTAGCCCGTGTCTCTGACATAGGGCAGGAAGCCGGGCATTCGCCGGACGCGCAGTTGGCGAACAGCCATGCCTACGCCGAACGCAAAAACATGAACGTGCTTCAGGTTTATTCCATAACGGAAAGCTCGACCAAGAAAGATAGGCCGGAGTTTGAGCGCATGTTGGCGTTTATCGGCAAGCAAAAGCAACGCACAGCATTGATTGTTGATTGCGTTGACCGCCTTAATCGCAGCTTTTCGCACCATCCCGTTCTTTACTCTCTAATGGAAAAGGATTTGCTGGAAATTCATTTCGTGCGTGAAGGCTACAGCATCGACAAAGACTCAAACAGTATGCAAAAACTGATGTTCAATATGGGAACGGTAATGGCGCAATCCTATACCGACCAGTTGAAGGACAATATTAAGCGCAGCATTAGGCATAAGGTTGATACGGGCCACTGGATTGCCAGGGCGCCTGTTGGCTACCGCCATGAATATGACCCCGAAGATATACGCGCCCAAGGCATCCGAAAGAAAGTTGACCGAAACGCTAGGCGGCGTAGCAAGATCGTTATTGATGAGACGCGCGCGCATTTAGTGCGGCGCATGTTTACGACCTATGCCACTGGCACCGTTTCCTTGCGCGAATTACAGCGCAGAACCGTGGAGTGGGGATTGCGTACCGATAAAGGACATGGCCTCGCCATTCAAACGGTGTGCGATATTATTGCTAATCCCTTTTACTACGGCGTGATGAAGGTGAAGGGCAAATTATACCGCCACAACCACCCTACATTGATCGAACGTGGGCTTTTTGAGGAATGCCAAGCCATCACAGGGCGATTGCAGAATAAGCCTTGGAAGGCGGTAAAAGAAACCCGCGAGAAGTTTCTGCTGCGCGGCATAGTCATTTGTGCCGTATCGGGTAAGAAAGTCACCTGCGACATCAAGAAGGGCAAATATATCTATTTGCTCGTTGGCGACCCGGCCAATCCGAAAAAGAAATTATGGATTAAGGAGGGGTTGGTTACGCAGCAGTTGGGCAAGATCATACAGAGCATTAGCCTGCCGGAAAGCTATTTGCCGGATATGCTTGAATATGTCCGGCGCAATCATGAAGCCGAGAAATCATTTCACGCGCAGCATGTCAAAGCCATGCAGTCGGAAAAGAGCGAGTTAACGGCAAAACTCAATCGGTTGACCGACCTTCTGATCGAAGGCCACATTACGGAAGAGGTTTATAAGGCCAAGCATTTGGAATTGGACTTGCGCCGCCGTAACCTGAATTTCGATATAACCAACAACGATGATGGTGACAGCAAATTTAAGTTGGCCCTGACAGGCATCCTTGCTTTGTTAGCAAATTCGCCCAAAATCTTCGAGAGTTCGAAAATTGATGAAAAACGCGCGTTGCTCGGATTGGTGTTTTCGAACTTGGAGTTAAACGGCGTAACTCTCAGATATACTTTACGAAAACCCTTCGACCAGATGGTCAAAGTACCAGACTGTCAAGAATGGTGCGGCCAAGAAGACTCGAACTTCCAAGAGGTTTCCCTCACCAGCACCTCAAGCTGGCGCGTCTACCAATTCCGCCATGGCCGCAAACCAAATAGGGTAGGCGCAAGGCTTTAGCATTGGATCCCGCCCTTAATCAAGCTGCATCCATGTTGGTAAAAGAGGGCTATCCCCTCTATAATGGGGTCATGAAAACAGCCCTGAAAACGAAGGATCAATCGCAAATTGAGTGGCGCGTGGCTCAAAACCCCGTCGCCTATCCTGATGCTTTAAGCGCTATGGAACAGCGCGTTCAGGCTATCGAGGATGGTAAAGAGCCTGAATTATTTTGGCTTTTGGAGCATCCACCGCTTTACACAGCGGGCACCAGTTCAGATCCCACAGAGCTCATTGATACAAGTCGTTTTCCTGTTTTTGAGACAGGCCGGGGCGGGCGTTACACCTATCATGGACCAGGACAGCGGGTGATTTATGCCCTTTGTGATTTGCGTCAGCGCGACAAGGATTTGCGCCAACATGTCTGGCGTCTTGAAGAATGGATTATCCGTACCCTCACAGAGTTTGAGATTACGTCAGGCCGGCGCGAGGGACGCATTGGTATTTGGGTAGAGCATCAGGGCCGCGATGAAAAAATTGCAGCTATTGGTGTACGCGTTAGGCGCTGGATTGCCTATCACGGACTTGCACTCAATGTGCACCCCGATCTCTCCCACTTCTCAGGTATTGTGCCTTGCGGCTTACCAGAATTTGGCGTCACATCGCTTCACGCTCTCGGTGTCAAGGCGAGCATGCAAGATGTCGACGAGGCTTTTCGTCGAACGGCACCAAATTTAATGATTGTGGGTTAGGCTGAAGCTTGCTGAGCCAAACGCAGGCTGACATCCATAGGTGTCGCCATGCTCCGACCTTCAGTTGCGCCGTGATTAAAGTAATCATTGGCAATTTCACGCTCATAGGGTGCAGATTCAAGCACACCCTGACCGCCAACGGCGACGATTTCAATCAGTTTACCTGATGGTGTAAAGCAGCCGCACATCAAAGGACCACCACGACCACAACCGCCATCTAAAGTGACAGCTTCATCTTGTAATGAAACGCCACTATTTACGGAGTCAAAACCACGTACGATGCGGCTATAGACATTCTGTGCTCGTCCTGAAACTTGATAGGTGGCAGGTGTCCACCAGAGAGCATCGCCTTGATCTTCCAGTGTGCGTGAGGGATCAAAGCCAGCCGGAACAAATAGAACTTTATTTTGATCAGTCGAAGCATTGGCCAGAGCAGCTCTGCGCATACCGCAAATGAGAGCTTCGTGACCTGGGGCTGAGCGTTGGAGGGCACGCAACTGATTGGTCCAGCGTGTGATCGCCATACTCCCTGCACGCGCCATGGAGCGCGTGTCATTGATGCTGACGCCATACATACGCAAATAAGATTCAACGCCTGATGCCAAAAGTTTTTCTAAAGTCTGCAAAGGAGCTGGTGCAAATTGCAGGCGTAACAAACGCTGCCATGCTTCTTCAGCGGGACCACGGAGATAAACAATGTCAGAGGGCTCAACACCACTCTTGGAGAGGAGCGCAGCACGGAAGGCTAAGATTTCATCAAACAAAGTAAGGTTGTTACGCGATTCAATACCTAGATAATTGCCAAGGTAAACCAGACGATCACGCACATTAAAACGGCTCGCGATATGATCATGCAGGGTGGTCAGGCGATCAATATCACCATGGATAGCAGCAACAGCCCAAATGCGGCGGGGAGCACCTAATTCTGCGAATTTTTCGTTCATGTCTGGCCTTGAGGCGAATCAGTTATGAAGGCGTAACGAAGTGACCATGCGACTCACGCCATTGCAAGTATTTGGTATAAAAATTATTTATTCTTTTTCGATGCCAAGCGCGTTGACACCCATTACTTTGTGTAGAGAGAATTTGATTCTCACAGGCGGTTCAACAGTCGATGACATCCAGAATTAAAAAACCATTTCATCCTGCTGTACCTTATGTGCTTTTGGCTCTGGCTGTTCTCGGCGTCTATAGCAATGTTTATAGCGGCGAATTTCTGTTCGACGATGAAACGCTAATTTTGCGCAATCAGTTTATCGTAGGGCAGCTTCCTTTAAGCGAGCTGTGGACGTCATCGGCGGGAGCTGGTGCAGGCATCGTCAATAATTTCTATCGTCCGCTTCAGATCCTTCTCTATGTGCTGGTCAACGAATTGTTTGGCCTTTCAGCCCCAGCCTTTCATGCCCTCAATGTTGGGCTTCATTTAGCGAATGCGCTTTTGGTCTATACGCTGGGTACTCGGCTTGGTTTTAAACCAATTGGTGTTTTTCTAGCCTCACTTATTTGGGCTTTGCACCCTCTTCATACAGAAGCCGTTACTTATATGAGTGCAACGGCTGATACGCTGCATGTCACATTCTGTCTTATTGCCCTTCTTATTATGCTGCCTGATTTCAGTCTGCGGCGGGTCTTATGGGCATGCTTTCTTTTTATTCTTGCGCTCTTAAGTAAAGAGACATCCGTCGTTTTGCCACTTCTAGCATCAACGTGCATTTTTCTCCTCAGTCCCAAACGTCTTAAGCCAAAAACCTATCTAGAACTTTGGCCGTTATGGGTATTAGGCCTGGTTTTTGCCTTCATCAGGTTGTTTGTTTTGGATTTTCAGAAACATGATACAAGTTTTGAGACCAATCCAATCCTAAGTATCTATGCGGGCGATATTATGGTGCGCATTTATACCGCGCTCTCAGCACTGCCCCATTATTTCAGTCTGCTTTTGTATCCCGTGGGCTTGCATTACGAGCGTCAATTTCCGATCACGATTGATCCATGGCGTCTCGACGTCATGCTGGGTTTTGCAATTGTCGCTATCGCGGTTGCACAGATTGTATGGGGCAGGGGAAAACGCGGCCTTCCCATCAGCTGGGCGATTTTATGGTTTATAAGTGCCCATAGCTTAAATGCCGGGGTTATTATGCGTCTCAATGCTCTTTTCCTCGAGCATTGGATGTATCTGCCATCAATTGGTTTGTGCCTAGGCTTGGGTCAAAGCCTTGCGCAGCTTTTCGAAAAGAAAAAATATAAAAAGATGTCAGGTCAAGTTGCTGTCATTGCCATTTTGCTTGCAGCACTTTTAGGCATTCTTACCTATCGACAAAATTTTATCTGGCAAAATGCCTTCACCTTTTATCCCAATATCTTAAAATATAAAGAGCCTTCAGTGCGGGCGCTGAATAACCTTGCTAAAGCCTATGC
>JBASWO010000148.1:0-7176 GCA_049276515.1 Alphaproteobacteria bacterium | reverse complement strand
CTCTTAGAGGCTGCCTCATTTGGTAGACGCGTCGCATTAGATATCAAGCATGCGGAATTAAAAACGGTTCTAGCACCGCAAAAAATGCAAAAGCGGCGTAACAGTGACCAGCCCCACATTCGTAATTTGATGTCAAACTTTGTGGGCGTTACGCGCGATCAAAAAGCTTTGCAAACGGCTTTAGCGCAATTAGCTCCTTTGGCGTCTATATCTGATATGGCTTTGGTAGGTTTAATGATAACGACAGCAGCTCTTAAGCGCGAAGAAAGTCGCGGTGCTCATAATCGTATTGATTATCCAGAGACTAATGAAACCTGGGCGCGTCATCAGACCTTCACCTTAGCTGATTTTCTACCACAGCTTTCCAATGTCGCTGGAGCCTAAGATGATCAAGGCTTTACCGGCAAAGACTGTCAAACTGCTTGTTTCTGCTGCTCTCAAAGAGGATTTAGGAAGCAAGGGCGATATCACAACCAACGCCACGATTTCCAAAAAACAGCAATGGAGGGGTGCGCTTGTTGCGCGTCAGGCGGGTGTTATAGCGGGCCTTGATCTGGCCAAAGAAGCATTTCGGCAAATGGACAGCTCTGTCAAATTCACCATCAAAAAAGCGGATGGGACTGCTGTAAAACCCAAAGATGTTATTGCAACACTTGAAGGGTCAGCGCGCGCCATTATTACAGGTGAGCGGGTCGCACTTAATTTTCTGAGCCATCTTTCAGGCATCGCTACAGCAACACATAACCTCGTCAACGCGATCAAACCTCACAAAGCACGCATTTCTTGTACGCGCAAAACAACGCCCACACTACGCCTCATTGAAAAATACGCTGTCCGTGCTGGTGGAGGCACCAATCATCGCTTTGGCCTTTATGATGCTGTCTTGATTAAAGATAATCATATCGCTGCCGCAGGCGGTGTGCGCCCAGCTGTACTGGCCGCACGTAAAGCGGTGGGAAAAAAAGTAAAAATTGAAGTTGAAGTGGATACGCTTGATCAAGTGCAAGAGCTGCTTGATTTGCCCATTGATATTGTTCTTTTGGATAATATGCCGCCAGCTATGCTGGAAAAAGCCGTGCGTATGATCAAAGGGCGTTTTGTAACTGAAGCGTCAGGCCGCGTTAATATAGATACTGTAAGGCCAATTGCTGCAAGCGGCGTAGATGTGATCTCTGTTGGATCTATTACACATAGCGCGCCAATTTTAGATATTGGACTTGATGAAGCTTAAGCGATAATGCCGCGCAGCTCTTTAACATCATTCCAGCCATCGCTCGATTTACGACGTGAGACTGCGACAATCGGAAGGCGTGTCCAGCGACCCAATTCATTCACCGTATCTTGTAAAGCAATCGGTGAGTCAGGTGACTCATTGACGATAATGGCATGAATAGGAAGGTGTCGTTGTTGCATGGCCGCAAGCGCTGTCAGCGTATGACTAATCGTGCCGAGGTAACTGCCCGTCACAAGTAGGCTCGGCATTTCAAGCGCGCTAATCCAATCTAAAATTGTATGACCTTCATCCAAAGGCACCATCACGCCACCAACGCCCTCAATAAAAGCAACGTCTTGAGGGGCATGCATCGCGCCACGGCTATGAAGGATGAGAGCTTCAAAATCGAGATAACGAAGCTCAATAGGGGCAGCCATGCTGGGCGCCATAGGCATCTCAAAACGCCAGGGCGACATACGGTCAATATTTTGCGGTGTGGCCTCTAAACCCACACTCCGTAAGAGAAGGCCAATATCGCTATCGTCGATCTGGGCTGGATTATAGCCAGTAATAATGGGTTTATAGGCCGCTACACTGCGGCCACGCGCCTTGGCTTGCTGCACTAAGGCTGCAGTGATAAAGCTTTTACCGACGCCGGTGCCCGTCGCGGTGACGAAGAAGCGCTGTTGATTCATAAACCCAGCATAGCATGACCTCACATTCTACAAAACATATCTGGCTGCCCTACACGCAGATGAAACATGCAAGTGAGCCTTTTGTTGCAATGGCGACACAAGGCAGTCGTATCAAGCTGCGGGATGGGCGTGAGCTTATAGATGGTATCGCTTCATGGTGGACGGCATGCCATGGCTACAATCATCCCCATCTTCTCAATGCTGCAAAAAAGCAATTAGACGCTATGCCCCATGTGATGTTTGGGGGGCTTGTTCATGAGCCGGCCTTAAAGCTTGCCGAACGTTTGGTTGAACTACTGCCTGGAGATTTGTCCCACGTTTTCTTTGTAGATTCTGGCTCTGTTGCAGTTGAGGTTGCCCTTAAGATGGCCGTTCAATACTGGCTGAATAAGGGCGTCAAAGGCCGCACACAGTTTGTCAGCTTCCGCCATGGATATCACGGCGATACGATGGCTTGTATGTCTCTCTGTGATCCTGATGAAGGCATGCATGCGCATTTCAAAGGCTGGCTACCAGAACAGTTTTTAGCGGATTTAGAAAAAGATGATCTGGATACTCTTTTAGAGCGTGAAAAGAATACAGTTGCTGCTGTGATTATTGAGCCTTTAGTGCAGGGCGCTGGTGGCATGAAATTTCATGATGCTGCAAAACTGAAATCTATAGCCGAGATTTGTAAAAGACACGGCGTACTCTTGATTGCAGATGAAGTCTTCACAGGCTTTGGTCGTACGGGATCAATGTTTGCCTGCGGGCAAGCAGGGATAACACCAGATATCATGTGCATTGGTAAAGCTCTAACGGGTGGTATTATGAGTTTGGCGGCTGCCGTAGCGCGGCCCCACATATTTGATGCGTTCTTCTCAGATGATCCTAAGGCCGCACTCATGCATGGCCCGACTTTTATGGCTAATCCTTTGGCCTGTGCTGTAGCCAACGCATCTTTAGATTTGTTTGAGCAAGAACCACGTTTAAATCAGGTCAAAAAAATTGAAGCACAGTTAAAACAGGAACTTGAGATATGTCGCCATTTGCCTGGGGTCAAAGATGTCCGAGTGATGGGCGCGATCGGTGTTGTACAAATGGAAAAAACCGTTGATGCGAAGGCTTTAAAAGAGCTGTTTGCTAAGCGTGGTGTTTGGATCAGGCCTTTTGGCGATATTCTTTATTTGACACCGGCTTTCACCATCAGTGAGAACGAGTTAAATGAGCTCACGACAGCTATTGTTGATGTATTAAAAAATGAAGCGAAAAAAGCGGCTTAAGCGGCCTTAGCTTTTTTGGGTGCCAAAATCAGCCCATCAGATCCCACATCAACATGCACAGTCTGGCCATCTAGAATTTTGCCAGAAAGAATGTCTTGAGCGAGCGTGTTTTGTAAAGACCGCTGAATGACACGTTTGAGAGGACGAGCACCATAAACCGGGTCATAGCCTTCATTGGCAAGCCATTCCAGTGCCGCCTTCGATAAATCCAACTTAATCTTGTGGTCTTTGAGAAGGCGTTTCAAATATTCTAACTGAACAGCAACAATGCCTGTCATGTTTTCACGTGAGAGACGGCGGAAGATAAGAATTTCATCAAGACGATTAAGGAATTCAGGACGGAAATGTTTGCGCACGACTTCTAAAACCTGGCTACGGGTCCGTGCGAGTAATTCTTCACCCGGGTCATTGGCTATGATATCGGCGCCAAGATTGGATGTAAGAACAATAAGGGTATTTTTGAAATCAACGACACGGCCTTGCCCGTCAGTTAAACGACCATCATCAAGAACCTGCAGCAAAACATTGAAAACATCAGGATGGGCTTTCTCAACCTCATCAAAGAGAATGACCTGATAAGGACGGCGGCGCACCGCTTCTGTCAAAGCTCCGCCTTCTTCATAGCCAACATAACCAGGAGGGGCGCCAATGAGGCGTGCCACTGAATGTTTTTCCATATATTCGGACATATCAATGCGCAGCATGGCTTGATCGCTATCAAATAAAAATTCAGCCAAGGCCTTTGTAAGCTCGGTTTTACCGACGCCTGTTGGACCTAAGAAAAGGAAAGAGCCAATTGGGCGATTGGGATCTTGTAGACCTGCGCGTGCGCGTCTTACGGCGTTGGCCACAGCCACAACGGCCTCATCTTGACCAATGACCCGCTTCATTAATTGCTGTTCCATTTGCAGCAGTTTTTCGCGCTCACCTTCCAGCATTTTATCTACGGGGATACCCGTCCAACGGCTCACGATGGCAGCTATGTCGCTTTGTTTGACGACTTCATCCAGCATGGCATTGTCGCCCTGTTTTTCTGCGACTTTCAGTTTGCGCTCTAAATCAGGAATAACGCTGTAAGTTAACTCGCCAGCGCGCGTAAAGTTGCCCTTACGTTGAGCGTTTTCGAGTTCGGCGCGTGCCTGTTCAATTTGTTCTTTCAATTTCTGTGAGCTGTGTAACTGATCTTTCTCAGCTTGCCAGCGGCTGGTGAGATCTGCCGATTCTTTTTCAATCTCGGTTAGTTCTTTTTCAAGATTGCTCAGACGATCTTGGGCGCCAGCATCTGTTTCTTTTCTAAGAGCCTCGCGCTCGATCTTGAGCTGAATAATACGACGATCAAGCTCATCAATTTCTTCTGGCTTACTATCTACTTCCATGCGTAAGCGAGCAGCAGCCTCATCGATAAGATCAATGGCTTTATCTGGTAAAAAGCGATCGGTGATATAGCGGTTTGAAAGTGTAGCTGCAGCTACAATGGCGCCATCTGTAATACGAACACCATGATGGACTTCATATTTTTCTTTGAGGCCACGCAAGATCGAGATTGTGTCTTCGACGGTTGGTTGGCTAACGAAGACAGATTGAAAGCGACGCGCTAAAGCTGCATCTTTTTCAATATATTTGCGGTATTCATCTAATGTTGTGGCGCCGACGCAATGTAGTTCACCGCGCGCAAGGGCGGGTTTCAACATGTTGGATGCATCCATGGCACCATCTGTTTTACCGGCGCCTACAAGCTGATGAAGCTCATCAATAAAGACGATAATCTCTCCAGCAGCTGTCGAGATTTCCTGTAATACAGCTTTGAGGCGTTCTTCAAACTCACCACGATATTTAGCACCCGCAACCAGAGCGCCAAGATCGAGGGAGAGAACACGCTTGTTCTGTAAGCTTTCAGGAACATCGCCCCGCACAATACGTTGGGCTAAACCTTCAACAATGGCGGTCTTGCCAACACCAGGTTCGCCGATAAGAACGGGATTATTTTTTGTCCTACGTGCTAGCACTTGTATTGTACGGCGAATTTCTTCGTCACGGCCGATGACAGGATCAAGTTTACCGTCTTTAGCAGCCTGTGTCAGATCGCGCGCATATTTCTTAAGAGCATCATAGCCCTCTTCAGCCGAAGCGCTATCTGCTGTGCGGCCACCGCGCATCTCATTGATCGTTTTGTTGAGAGCTTCAGCACTGAGGCCGGCTGCAGAGAGAATTTTCTGCGCCTGACTACCCTGATTGAGGGCGAGGGCTAAAAGCAAACGTTCTACAGTGACAAAGCTGTCGCCAGCTTTTTTTGCAATCTCTTGGGCTGAAGTGACAAGCCGGGCAAATTCAGGCGACATGCTCAACTGATCGGCTGAGCCCTCAGCAAAGACTTGCGGAATTTTATCTAGAGCTTCTTCAGTAGCTTTTAATGCCTTTTTAGCATCGCCACCTGATTGCGTTATGAGACCCGCACATAGGCCTTCGCGATCATCAAGAAGAACTTTGAGGAGATGTTCGGGCAGCACCATCTGATGACGCTTACCCAGCGCCAACATTTGTGCTGACTGCATAAAGCCCTTGGAACGTTCGGTGAAATTTTCAAAATCCATGACAACCTCGTACCTGTACTATGATGTAGGTACGTGCCCTTAAAATACAAGATGGGGCCTTAAAAACCCATTATTTTCAGCGAAAAACCAGCTTTTTGGAGGTAAAAAAGTTGAAAAACATGCCAACGCCGGTACCTGCGATAAGGCCAAAAACAGGATGTTGGTAAACAAAAGGTATATTTGTCATGAGAAGAGTAACGGTGCCGCGATTGAAAACCAATCCCACTGAGCAAACCGTAACGAAACGCATGAGTTGTTGAGCAATTTTTTCACGTTTGGCGTCGCGGAATGTAAAGAAGCGGTTGCCAAGCCATGTAAATGTTACAACAAACGGAAAAGAAAAATAGGGGGCATAAATCGGATCAATGCCTAGAATATAGATGCCGCTATAGACAAGAGCGGTATCAAACACAAAACCGATGGCGCCAATGACACCAAATTTGAAAAACTGTCGGACTGTTTTGTGTGCCAGAAGAACTTTTAAGATCTTCATTGTGCAGGCTCACCCGACCTATTACCGGGAGCGGGAATATTTAGATAACGCATGCGTTTCATTTCACGCCGACCGCGCGTTACTGTATCTAGAACTAGACCACATGTGAGGCTTAAGAAGGCCAAGATCATAAGGCCCATTGATAAGACGGCCGTTGGCAAGCGCGGCACCAGCCCGGTACGTAAAAATTCCAGAATAATCGGTGCGATGAGAAACGAGGCAATAACCGCAACCAGCAATGCAAAAAGAGAGAAGAACTGAATGGGCCGCTCTTCTTTGACGAGTACAATGATGGTCCACAAAATGCGAAAGCCATCGCGAAATGTGCTGAGTTTACTGACAGAACCAGGTGGACGATCTTTATAGGGCGTCGCGATTTCTGCAATGGGCATGCGCAATTCAAGAGCATGTACGGTCAGTTCTGTTTCCGTCTCGAAACCCACCGACAAAGCGGGGAAAGACTTCACATAGCGACGCGACATAACACGATAGCCCGACAACATATCGGTAATGCGATTACCAAAAATTTGCGCCACCATCGTCGTCAGCATCCAGTTACCAAAGCGATGGCCTGGACGATAGGCCTTTTCAATGTCTGTAACGCGCGAGCCATTGACCATATCAAGTGGTCCATCCAGGAGAGCCTGGATCATTTTAGGCGCTGAGGCCGCATCATAGGTTGCATCACCATCAACCAGAACATAAATGTCGGCTTCAATATCAGCAAACATACGACGCACAACATTGCCCTTACCTTGCAAGGGCTCGCGACGAACAACAGCTCCAGCGGCCTTAGCAACTTCAACTGTGCGATCTTTGGAATTATTGTCGTATACGTAAATCGTTGCGTTTGGCAGTGCTTGCCGGAAATCGGCTATGACCTTTGGAATGGCGGTCTCTTCGTTATAGCAAGGTACAAGTA
>JBASWO010000147.1:0-3866 GCA_049276515.1 Alphaproteobacteria bacterium | reverse complement strand
ACCCAATGGTGAGTTTATCAGTACCTTTAATGAAGAATCTGATCCTGAGATCATCGTCAAGGCGCTGCAAACTGTATGGGCAGAAAAGCCTGCTCAATCAAAGCCCTAAACCCTCAATTTTGCCCTGCTTTCGGCTTGACTCTAGGGCCCTCCACCCCTAGGTTGCGCGCGGATTTAAAAAACGTCAAAAACCCGGGTTTTTCAGCATGATCGATGATCCTCAACGCGAAAAACTTGAAGAGATGACGGCAAAAATCCGGCAGGCTGAAGAGGATGCCGAGCATCCAAAATCAGCAGCTCCTGATGCAGGTGAAGAGAAGGCAGGTAATCCTGGCTTTGAATTGGCTGGCGGTATTATTGGGGGCATGTTTCTGGGTTGGGTAATCGACAAGCAATTCGATACAGCACCTTGGGGCATGGTTGGCATGATCATTCTCGGCTTTGTAGTCGGTATGATGGGAATTTGGCGGGGCCTTAATGGCTCAAAGAAGTAGGGACGAAGAGCATGGCATCATTACTTGAAGAATTTGAAATTCATCACTTGAGTGAACCACTCTTTTCTGTTGGTGGTCACAACATTGCCCTTACGAATTCTGCTTTATTGATGTTTCTTGCCATCGTGTGCAGCACGATGTTGATGTATGTGGCGCTATTGCCGCGTGCTTTGGTACCAGGCCGTTGGCAAATGCTCGCCGAAAAAACCTATGATATGGTGACCGACATGGTCGTAGGTGTCGCTGGTCAAGACGCCAAGCCTTTCTTTCCTTTCATCTTCACTATTTTCATCTTTATTTTGTTCTGCAATTTGCTGGGTATGTTCCCGCATTCGTTTGCTGTGACCAGTCACATCATTGTCAATCTCGCGATAGCTTTGCTTTTGTTCCTGGTCATTATTGTGACCGGTTTTGTCCGCCATGGTTTGCATTTCCTGCATCTCTTTGTGCCTAAAGGCGTTCCCATGGTTATGGTGCCGCCTATGGTGTTGATCGAATTGCTGTCCTTTATGGTGCGTCCTTTTAGTCTTTCGGTTCGTTTGTTTGCCAATATGTTGGCAGGCCATATTTTGCTGCAGGTTTTTGCGGGCATGGTGATTGGCCTTTTAACGGCAGGTTGGCTCGCAGGCCTCAGCATATTGCCTATGATGGCCAACATTGCTATCACCGGGTTCGAATTTTTCGTCGCGTTTCTGCAGGCTTATATTTACGCCATTTTGGCGTCAGTTTATCTGCGTGACGCGATTGAAATGCACTAAGACAACAATCAACCACAACCAAGTCAGGAGTTACTAAGATGGAACCTACAGTTTACAAATTGCTCGGCGCCGGTATTGCCATGATTGGCTCGCTCGGAGCAGGTATTTGTCTCGGTTTGATCTTCTCAAACTGGATCAGCGCTATCGCTCGCAATCCTTCAGCAGAAAGCAAGTTTAGCAAAATCGGTTACATCGGCTTTGCTGCGACCGAACTCGTTCTTCTGATGTGCTTCGTTATCTCCATCATGTTGATGCAGGCGAAGTAAGGAAAAAGCCATATGCAGGTGCGCACAATTCTTTCCTCATTAAGTGTCATAACACTTATGGTTTTGGCTGCACCCGCTATGGCGTCTGAAGGTGGCTCTGAGGGTGGTTTGCCTCAGCTTGATATGTCGCTGTTCCCTGAACAGATCTTCTGGCTGACAATCACTTTCGGTCTCCTTTATCTTTTGATGCATTTCGTGGCTTTGCCGGGTGTGAAGAAAACCCAAGACAACCGTCACAGCACGATTGCATCCGAGTTAGCCGCAGCTCAGGAAGCGAATGAAGCTGCTAAAGCTATGGTTGCCCAATATGAAAAAGCCTTGGCTGATGCGCGTGCGAATGCGCAAGCAACCGTGAGTGAAATCACCACAGCAGCCGCAAAACAGGCAGCAGAAAAGCAAGCGAAGCAGCAGCAAGAGCTGGTCAAGCGTTTGCACGAAGCTGAAGCTAAGATCATGGCGACACGGGATGCGGCTTTGACGGAAGTGAAAGCTGCTGCACAAGATTTGGCGCAAGTTATTGTTGAAAAAGTCTCTGGAACGAAGGTGAAGGTATGACCGAGTTTTTGCAAGATCATCACTTCATCTATTTGGTTTCTTTCGGCATCTTTGTAGCGCTCGCCGTTAAATTTGCACGCAAACCTTTAATGGGCTGGCTTGACGCCGAAATCCTTAAAATTCGCGATGAGTTAGAAAAGGCCCGGCAATTGCGCGCTGAAGCTGAAGCCATGTTGCGCGAATATAAGGCAAAACAACAGGCAGCGATGGCTGATGCTGAAGCGATCGTCAAACACGCCAAAGAAGAAGCCGCACGCCTTAAGGATCAGGCTGAGATTGATCTGAAGAATTCCTTAGCTCGTCATGAGCAACAAGCGCTAGAGCGTATTCGTATCGCTGAAACCGAAGCTATGGCTGAAGTCCGTGCAGCTACTGTTGATATGGCCATGCAAATAGCCGCTAAGACATTGAGCGATAACATGGATGCTGGAACAGCAACGAAGCTTGCTGACCAAGCGATTGCTGATATGCCAAAACTGGCTGGAGCTAAGGCTAAAGCCGCTTAATTTAACTTTGGTCCTGTGGGATTAAAAACACCGATTGTATAACCTTCTGAAGCCAACTTAACGGCATCCTCAAACCTGGCTTGCCCCCGGATTGGATCATCGGTTGTGCGCGCTTCATGTACAAAATTGGTGCCTACGTCGCGAAACGTAGATGGATCCAATCTTTGGGCGTTTGATGGAGTTAGCGCACCACTTCGAGCAACGCTTGGCGCCATAATACTTTTTTGAATATTATGAGAATCGCAATGCGCGCAAATGAGTTCACCAGCTGCCTTCATGGTATCAAACGCATCGCTACTTGGATACCAGCCTTCAAATTGATGGCCCTGATCACATTGAACGGTATATTTAATCATCAAAATTCTCCCCTAAAATAATGGGAGAATTCTAGCAGGGCTGAACAAATTCGCAATCATGTTTGAGGCTGGGTAGCATGCGCCTGGCCTCTTTAACCTTATTCATATCAAGTTCAGCAATAACAATATCGGGTTTATCAGCATGGCCCTCGGCAATAATTTCACCGCTAGGCGCGATGATAAGAGAGTGGCCAAAGGTAAGGCGACCGCCGTCATGCTCGCCGCATTGTGCGGGCGCAATGATAAAGCAGCCCGTTTCAATGGCGCGTGCCCGTAAAAGAATATGCCAGTGTAATTTACCCGTTGAAGCAGCAAAAGCAGCTGGAACCGTGATGATATTGGCGCCTGCTTTAGCAAGCGTGCGATGCAGATGTGGAAAACGTACATCATAACAAATTGTCATACCGATTTTACCCCATGGCGTATCGGCTAAAACAGCACGATCTCCTTTGCGGTAGCTATTGGATTCTCTGTAACTTTCTTTTTCGCTGATATCAGCATCGAACATGTGGATTTTATCATAATGAGCGATGATTTTACCTTCTGGACTGAACATATAGCTGCGGTTGGCTAATTTCTCATGCCCAACATGAACGGCAAGACTGCCGGCAAGAATCCATGTACCTGTTTCCTTTGCCATACGGGCGAAAAACTGAGTGGCGTCTTCTTCACTAATACCTTTGACGCGCTCATAAAGTTTTTCGCGACACCGAACCATAATATTTGAGTTTTCAGGTAAGGCAATAAACTGCGCACCGCGTTTGCGCGCTTCATGGATCATGGGCTCAATAGTTTTTAGATTGGTCTCAATATCGGCAGTAGCGTTGGTTTGAAGACAAGCAACGACGAGACGATCACTCATTGTGCCAAAAGCCCATCCAGTTTTCCGGCCGCATCGAGGGCATACAAATCATCAGACCCTCCTATATGC
>JBASWO010000146.1:0-16254 GCA_049276515.1 Alphaproteobacteria bacterium | reverse complement strand
ATATAGGGGTTGCCGCGCATGCTCGGGGCAGATAGCTATTGGCCTAGAGGATCGCAGAATGGACGATTTGCTCAAAGAGTTCCTTGCGGAAACTTCTGAAAGCATGATCGCACTGGATCAGCAACTTGTTTCCCTTGAAAACAATCCAAAAGATTCTGAATTACTCAATAGTATTTTTCGACTTATGCACACCATTAAAAGTTCTAGTAGCTTTCTTGGTCTTAATCGTTTTAAGCGAATAGCTCATGCAGCTGAAAATATTTTGGCTAGCATACGGGATGAAAAAGCAGTGCTTTCAGCGGATATAGCCGCGTTACTAATGTTATCCTTGTCTCGTATCCAGCTATTACTGACTGAGCTTCAAGAAAAAGGCGTGGAGCCCTTGGGACAGGATGACGATATTATTACCGCCTTAGAAACCATGGTTCTTCCTCCGGGGATACATCCACAAAAATCAGCCTTCGCCCATAAGATGGACAATGACGACGATGCTTTGTTGCCCATTGGTAGTTTGTGGCAAAGAATGCAGGCTGTGGCTCGCGACGCTTCCTTTGAGGCGAATAAAAAAATTCACTTTAAAACCCATGGGGAAGCAGTCGAGGTTCCACGCAAAGTCATACGGCTTATGCGCGACCCTTTAATGCATCTTATACGCAATGCTATTGCGCATGGAATTGAAAAAGACACCGACCGCGCACATGCAGGCAAGCTTAGCGAGGGATCTATAGTTCTGGATGCTCAATGTCGCGATGGCCGACTTATTATCCAAGTCGCAGATGACGGGGCAGGCATTTCGATCAATAAAATAAAAAACGAGATATTAAAAAAGTCTTTGGCGACACAACAGGTCTTAGATGGCCTCGAAGATCAAGAGGTTATAGCCTATATCTTCAAACCGGGTTTTTCCACGGCCGACGATGTGTCTACGCTTTCTGGGCGCGGCGTCGGCATGGATGTTGTGAAGACGAATATCGAGAAAATTGGTGGTACAATTGAATGTGAGTCGATTCCCGGTAAGGGGACGTGCTTTTTTATAAGAATACCGCTAATGATGGCTTCCCAGCCTCCAGTAAGGCAGGTTGGTCTATGATGAATTCTACGGAGTGGGCATGAAGAGCTGCCTTATTGTCGATGATAGTCGTGTAATCCGTAAGGTCGCGCGCCAGATCTTCGAGGCTATAGGATTTGCTTGCGAGGAGGCTGAAAACGGCCAAGTTGCACTGGATATGTGCAAAGCCAAATTGCCTGAGTTTATTTTGCTAGATTGGAATATGCCGGTGATGAATGGCATGGATTTTATGTTGGCAATGCGACAGCTGCCCAACGGCCAAAATCCCCTCGTTGTCTTCTGCTCTACAGAAAATGATATGAAGCACATCCAGGAAGCACTTGCAGCTGGTGCTAATGAATATATCATGAAACCCTTCGATGCAGACATCATTCGGGGTAAACTTGCGCAACTCGGCGTAATAGAAATTTAGGCGCAGCCATGAAACCTGAAGATTTTGACCTATTTGCTCAGTTAGTTAAACAGCGCTCAGGACTAGTTTTGACCCGCGAAAAAGCATATTTGCTGGAATCGCGCCTTTTGCCTGTTACGCGCAAATATAATCTCAAATCCTTGGAAGATATGGCTCAAGCCATACGCATTAAGCGTGATGAGGTTATGCTGAGCGACATCACTAATGCGATGACAACAAATGAAACCTTCTTTTTCCGTGATCAGAAGCCTTTTACTCAATTCCAAAAACTTATCTTGCCTCAATTGCTTACGGCACGGGCTGATAAGAAGCATATCCGTATCTGGTCTGCCGCTGCATCATCAGGACAAGAAGCTTATTCCGTAGCCATGATCTGTGCAGAGGAGGCCGCTAAGCTTGAGGGCTGGAAGGTCGATATAATAGGTACCGATATTTCAAAAGAGATGATCGATCGCGCCAAGAGTGGTGTTTATACTCAGTTTGAAGTTCAACGCGGACTGCCCATCACCATGCTTGTCAAATATTTCGAGCAGGTTGGAAATGATAAATGGCAAATTAAGGAAGACATTCGAAGTCGCGTGCAGTTCCGCGAAGGCAACTTGCTACAGGATTTTGGGCCCATAGGCAGCTTTGATGTTGTTTTTTGCCGCAATATTCTCATTTACTTTGATCAACCTACAAAGACGCAAGTCCTAGAGGCTTTTGCCTCTGTCATGCCACCCGACGGCAAGCTATTGTTGGGTGGTGCAGAAACAGTTCTAGGGCTCACACAAAAGTTTAAGCCTGTAACTTCGGAACATGGGTTGTACATCCTGGCTTCCGCACAGGAGCCAGCGAGAGCTACGGCATAATCTAGAAATTAAGCAGTAGCGGCTGCTTTTTGAGCTGGTGGGCGAGAGCTTTCTGAGCCAGGTGGATCACGCAAGACATAACCGCGACCCCAAACAGTCTCGATATAATTTTCGCCACCGGCGGCCGTCGCAAGCTTCTTACGCAGCTTGCACACAAACACGTCGATAATCTTCAATTCAGGCTCATCCATGCCACCATAGAGATGGTTGAGGAACATTTCCTTAGTTAGGGTTGTTCCTTTGCGTAGACTGAGTAGCTCGAGGATACCGTATTCTTTGCCGGTAAGATGCAATGGGGCTCCATCAACATCAACAGTACGGGTATCAAGATTTACAATCATCTTGCCAGTACGGATGACGCTATCGGAGTGACCTTTGCTGCGACGAATGATGGCATGAATGCGAGCAACGAGTTCGCGACGATCGAATGGCTTGGTCAGATAGTCGTCGGCACCAAATCCAAGACCTTTGATTTTGTTATCAAGCTCGGAGAGGCCGGAAAGAATAAGAATGGGGGTCGAGACACGTGCTGAGCGCAAGCGGCGCAGAACTTCATAGCCATCAATGTCAGGAAGCATAAGATCAAGGATGATTATGTCATAATCATAAATCTTGCCGATTTCTAGGCCGTCTTCACCAAGATCGGTTGTATCGACGATAAAGCCTTCGGCTTGCAACATCAGTTCGATGCTCTTAGCAACCGAGGTATCGTCTTCGACAAGCAGTACGCGCATAATTTTGCCTCATTGATTAACGGTACTTAATGGGAAGTTGATAAGGTATGACCCTTAACCATTTCCATTAAGGTAGTTTTAACAGAAAACTTTAATAAATGGTAAACTTTGTTAACATTCAGATATCTCTTAACTTTTTTGAGTTTTTCTTTATAATACAAAACGTTAGCCTGCCACTTTCAGCCAGGAACCATGGTAAACGAATCCAGCCGCCTCGTTAAAAATATTGAAGCCTTGGCAGCGCACCAGGTGTTTGGCCGCGTTACGGCAGTACAAGGATTGTTAATTGAAGTTGCTGGTATTGAGCGGCATTTGTCCGTCGGTAGCCGTTGTCACGTCATAGCTCGTGGCGAGCGTAAGGTCTTATGTGAGGTTGTCGGTTTTCGTGATGGAAAAAGCTTACTCTTACCTTTTGCAACCGTGGATGGCATTGGTCTCGGCTGTAAAGTCGTCATAGCAGAAGCGCAGCCAACTATTTTTCCAACAAATGCCTGGTTAGGTCGGGTCGTTAATGCTCTGGGTGAGCCTATTGATGGTAAGGGGCCACTTCCTATTGGCGATGCGCCACATCTCGTTCGCAATACGCCCCCGCCAGCACATGGCCGCAAGCGCGTAAGCGGGAAACTGGATCTTGGTATTCGTGCCCTCAATACCTTCCTCACCTGTTGTCGTGGCCAGCGCATGGGGATTTTTGCAGGCTCAGGTGTAGGTAAGTCAGTTTTGATGTCAATGGTGGCGCGTTACACTTCAGCAGATATTTCTGTCATAGGCTTGATTGGCGAGCGCGGACGTGAAGTACAGGAATTTATCCATGATGATTTAGGGCCAGAAGGTTTGGCGCGTAGCGTCGTTGTCGTCGCCACCTCCGATGAAGCGCCACTTATGCGTAGGCAAGCGGCTTACATGACTTTAGCTGTAGCTGAATATTTTCGAGATGAAGGTAAGGACGTATTATGTTTAATGGATAGTGTCACGCGTTTTGCTATGGCTCAACGCGAGATTGGGCTATCCGCTGGCGAACCTCCAACGACAAAAGGGTATCCGCCGACAACATTTGCAGAACTTCCAAAACTTTTAGAGCGAGCTGGTCCTGGTGAAGAAGGCAAGGGAAGTATTACAGGCCTCTTCACAGTTTTAGTTGATGGTGATGATCACAATGAGCCCATTGCGGATGCTGTTCGAGGCACCCTGGATGGTCATATTGTTTTAGAGCGTGCAATCGCTGAGCGCGGACGTTATCCGGCCGTCAATATTTTGCGAAGTGTGTCTCGTACTATGCCGGCTTGTAATAAAGATAATGAAAATGAAATTGTGACGCGTGCGCGCCGTTATCTCGCTGCTTATGAAAATATGGCCGAAATGATCAGGCTTGGCGCTTATCGTAAAGGTGCGAATAAAGATGTTGATGAAGCCATCAATTTTTATAATCCGATCGAGGATTTTTTGCGACAAGGTAAGAATGAGCGCGCGGATTTAGCGACAGGGTATGCGCAATTGGCGCAAATTCTTGACGTGCCATGGACATAATGGCTAGTGCGCCATGAAAAGTCTCGGACTCCTTATCAAATTACAAAAGACTAAGGTAGATGAGCAGCGTCAGCATTTATCAAAATTGCAGACACGGCTAGAAGAAATCGAACTACAAATCCAAGCTTTGGAAGCTAGTAAAATTACAGAGCAAAGGGCCGCTGAAGAATATATTGAGGCGCGTGGAACTTATGGTGCGTTTTTAAAGGCGGCGATCGAAAAGGGCCGCTTACTCGAGAATGATCGGATAGCTGCTGAAGTGGCTGTCGAGGCGGCACGAGACGTTTTAACGCAGTTGTTTGAAGAGCAAAAGCGTTATGAAACAGCTGAGGCTGCGCGCATTGCAGCGGAAGAAAAAGAAGAACGCCGACGTGAAACGATTGAGATGGACGAGATCGGCGGTATTACGCATGAGCGAAAAAAGGCAGACTAAGTTGTAATAGCAGCTGATTTTTGGTCCTGCTGAATATTGAGCCAGTTGTGGCGTCCTACTTGAAAATTAAGTGACCCCGCATAATCAATGCCAATCAAGGTTTTTGCATAAATCTGCCGTAACTCTGTATGCAAGCCATCGGGTAAAGTTTTTTCACTGCGCACTATCATATCAAGCTTTTTAGCTTGGATAAAACCATCCAATTGCATTGAGCCAAGTTGGCTGAGACGCATATCGATTAAAAAGCGTGTGTGGCTATTGCCTTTTGATGGCACATTTTCTTTACCAGACTGTTGTTGGCCTTGATTGTGGACATAGAGATTGAGGATTTGAAATTGCCCCTGATTATGAAGAGGAATGGGATAGGACTTCCATTCACCAACGACCGGGTCTTGGACGGATTGGGCAACATTATTTAGATTTTGTGTAACTTTGCTGAGGAGCTCAAACTTTCCAGCGCGGGTTAGGGCATCGGTTGCCGCATCGCCGAGCCAGCCTCTTACATTGTTGCTACCTTGCTTAAAGGCGCTCATCAGGAAAAGGAGAGCTCCTGGTAAAGCAGCTGTTGGTTGTGGGATGTGGTTTTCAATAACGGCTCGCGCCATTTGTGGGTCAATTTGGACAAGCGTTGTTAGCAATTGCTGCATTGTAGAAATAGTTTGCGACAACGGTTGGGGAAGCGCTGTCGCATTTTGTGGCTGAGCTGGCTCAGCAGATATTAAAACACTGGTGCCAATAGCCACATCGATACGTTGCTTAACGTAGAGTGTCGCATCACCAGCTTTTAAAATGATCTCATTGTTTGGGCCTTGGCCGATAACTGTAGCTACAACTTGATTGGGTCCTGACGCTAAAAGATTTAATGTGTTTATAGGCTGAGATTGAGTGTTTGGTGCATTGGCTGTGGCTTGTTGAGGTATTGCTGAAGTTTGTGTTGCAACAAATGGTGGTTGTTGTGGGGTGTTCGTGGGTAAAGAAATCGCCTCAATGCGTAAATTGACTTCATTGCCAGGCTGAAAAAGCAACATCAGAGACGGAGGCAACTTGTCGCTAACAGTAGCCAAAGGTGCGGGGTTGGTGCCAATCGCTGGGGTTAGGGTTGGCGTAGGAGATGTCGTTGTCACTTTATTGTTTGATGTTAAAGGTGCTGTCTTGGTCTCAATAATTTGTTGCTGCGCTTGATCGATTGCCTGTTTAACTTTTGTGCCTACTTTTGTAACGACCTCTTGCGTAATAAGCGTTGTCAAAAGCTCAGGCGTTAAATTGATCGACGCAATTTGAGTTGGCAAATTCTGTGGGAGTGGCGGCAGCGTATTTAGAGGCGTGGGTAAAATTGCCTGAGTAGGCGGTGATGTAATGACAGGCGGAGGTGTGGTTGATGCTGGAATATTCGAGGATGGTAAATTTTGAGGAGGCTGCTGGGGTGTAGCGGGGCTATTTGGAATAACTATATTAGGTGGCAGTACAACAGCCGGTACTGTGCTTCCAATAATTAAGGGCTGTGGTTTTGGCTGATTGAGCGTTTGAAGGAGGATATTATTTTCAATAATTTTAGGAACAGCTGTTGGCAGGGGCGCTTGTTGTGTTGGTGGGCTGGCGGGTGGCAGCAGAACGATAGCCTGTGTAGGTGGGTTGCCGGGCTGCACAACGACAGTGATTGGCTTTTGCGTGTCGAGTAAGGCAATGAGTTGCTGTGTGAGCTGCTGTTGCTTGATTTCAACTAATTGCGGCAACAAAATTGTCAATTTCCCTATCACACTATTCAGTGTGATTTCGTTGCCATCAACTTTTGTAATAGTTCCGCTCACTTGAATTTGCCGTAACAATTGCTGAATTTTATCAGGAAGACTGGCGACGCTGCCTTCAACAGGCGTAACTGTGGGTACGGCTACGGGAGGCGTAATGGGTGTTGGTGCCGGAGTTGACGGGATGTCGACCATAACCCGCCGCCTTCGTTAGGATGGAATTTTTGCAGCTATAGCATTGACATCTGTTGCGGCGTCACTGCCAGGCGAGCGAACCAGCAAGGGTGTTTGTGCGCGTATCGCATCACGCACTTTGGGATCACGTCTGATGATGCCTGCCAAGGGCGGGGTATACTGCAGGAAGTTTTCACAGGCTTTACGAATGGTATCATAAGTCTTCTGACCATCACTAGTATTGGCAGCCATGTTGACGGCTATGTGCATATCCGCTTGTGGGTTAGCGGCCCGTGACAATTTAATAAAGGCATAGGCATCTGTTAAAGATGTTGGCTCATCCGTCACTACAACATATGTTGATGCGGCGGGACCTGCCATTTGCCGAACTGAGCGGTCAACGCCGGCGCCTAAGTCAACAACAACATGATCATACCCGCGGGCAAGTGCAATGAGGTCGTTACGTAATTCAGAAAGCTTCTGTGTTGAGAGTGTGGCAAGGTTTCCAGAACCAGAACGGCCAGCCAGAATATCAAACCCACCTTCAGCATATTTATAGACAGCACCAGGTAGTGTTGAGCTTCCTTCAATAACAGCACCTAGATCTCGCTCAGGTGTTAGACCAAGTTGAATATCAACGTTGGCTAGACCAAGGTCACCATCAAATAATAGAACATGTTTGCCGCGTTTAGCTAACGCATGACATAAAGTGATAGAGAACCAGGTTTTGCCAACACCACCTTTGCCGCTCGCAATGGCAATCATATTGCGGCACTGAAGTGCGCTTGTAGGGGAGACCGCTTTGTCTGCTTTTAATGGAATGGGATCAGTCATGGATGGCTCCGTTTCTTAGCTGTGGGTTCCGGTTGCCTTGGTTTCGGTCTTGACGTTGCGAGGTAAAATGAGGCGTGCAAGCGCAACAGGATTAAAAGGCAGTGGTGGTTCAGTTACTTTGGCAGATGCGCTATAATTGGCTAAAGGTAGATGCGCATCGAATGCGATGCGTAATAAGCTTCCTAAACGTTTGACCATATCAATACGTGTGAAAAGAATGCGCGAGGCTCCAACATTGCGGAATTCATGAGCCATATCGGTGGCTTCAACAGCATCCATTCCGGCTGGAAGCACCAAAGTTGCGTCGCCACCTGCGGCAAGAATTAGAGCATTTAACTGTTGGCGTTCGAGATCATTGAAGGGGTTGCGCCCGGCTGTATCTACAAAAACATTACTGCCACGCTGTAAGCCAATGGCATCGCGCAGGGCGTGAGAATCTTCAATCTCAATGAGATTTAATTTCAATAAGCGCGTGAAGGCTGCAAGCTGCTCCATGCCGCCGGCGCGTTCAACATCAGTTGTAATCACTGTTACAGCCCGCTTGCTCATTGTTGATTTGGTGGCAAACTTGGCAGTGCATAAAGTTTTTCCAGCGCCAGGTGGGCCAACAAGCACCAAGGGCTTGTCCATTTTATCATCGATGATGGGTTGGAATTGAAAATGAGCATCAAAAGCAGCGCCCAAGGCGAGAACAGGGTCATCATTGGCAAACTGCGTTGCTGTGGCGAGTAATCGCTCGGCCAAATGATTGGGCACTTGATGGCGAGTAAGGGCCTCGGCGATTATTTCAATCGCTTCTGACCCTTCAGGGGGTTCTGGTGGCTGTGTGGTTGAAGGTGTAGATGTAGTGATGTCATCAATTGCTGCAGTGACGCGTACGCCACCAGCTTCATCATCGCGTGTTGCCACAATAATAGCATTCTCGCCCAAAGCATCGCGAACGAGGCGCATGGCTTCTGTTAAGCTTGGTCCGTGGAATGATTTAAGTCTCATTTAAATTTGACCCAGGGTTTTTATTTTCGCTTTTGGATATATCTCATTCTGCGACAGTACAGTTGTTGATGGGCGGAAGCGCTCAATCACGGAACGCACATAAAGGCGAATGCCAGGGCTCGTCAAAAGGACGGGTGACTCGCCCATCATGGCGTGACGGTCATAGGTTTGGCGAACTGAGACAATAAATTGCTGTAATTTACTCGGTGGGATGGCGAGTTGACGATTTTCACCTTCGCCAACAATGGATTCTGCAAAAGCCTGTTCCCATTCAGGCGAGAGTGTAATCAAAGGAATGTAGCCAATTTCGTTTGTATTAGAGTCAGAGATCTGACGGCTCAATCGTGAGCGTACATGTTCTGAAATGGCAGAAAGGTTGCGTGTAATGGTCGCGGCCTCAGAAATGCCTTCCAAAATAGTTGGCAGATCTCGAATTGAGATGCGTTCCGCAAGAAGATTTTGTAATACGCGCTGCAGACCGCTGACAGTAACTTGGCTTGGAATGACATCGGCAACAAGTTTTTGTTGTTCTTTGTTGAGCTCGTCTAAAAGTTTTTGTGTTTCTGCATAAGACAGAATTTCAGCCATATTGTCTTTGACGACTTCTGTCAGGTTAGTGGTAATAACAGTTGGTGGATCAACAACTGTGTACCCTTTAAACAAAGCCTCTTCACGATAGGTAGGATCAATCCACATAGCGGCGAGGCCAAACGTAGGTTCATTTGTGGCTTCGCCTGGCAGGGCAATGGGAGCGCCTTTAGGATCCATAACGAGCAACATACCGGGTCTTAGTTCTCCACGACCAGCTTCAATTTCTTTGACACGGATCACATAGGTGTTGGGAGGTAGTTGTAAATTATCCTGAATACGCACAGCAGGCATAATAAAGCCCATGTCTGATGCTAACTGACGGCGTAGACCTTTAATTTGATCGGTAAGCCGCTGCCCAGCTTCGCTGTTGATGAGGCCTAAGAGGGCATAGCCCAGTTCCAAGCGAATGAAGTCGATAGATAATGAGCGAGCAATGGGCTCTTCAGCAACCGCAGGAGCTTTAGTTTTTTCAGCTTCAATGGCTGCATCATCCGCGTCACGCTCTTTGGCCTGTTTAGTAAGTGCAAATGCTGCAAAGCCTGAAAGACCGCCAAGAGCAGCAAAGGGTATGAAGGGCATGCCGGGGATGACGGCCAGCATCAGCAACATGGCTGAGCTCATGCCAAGAGCGCTGGGATAGCCGCCTAATTGTTGAAATAAGGCCTTGTCGGTTGAGCCGGAGGCATTGGTTTTAGAAACCAAGAGACCCGCACCAACTGAAACTAAGAGCGCAGGAATTTGCGTTACGAGACCATCACCAACAGTGAGGCGAACATAGGTATCAGCGGCTTCCAAGACCGGCATATCATGACGAAAAGTGCCAATGACGATGCCACCAATGCCGTTGATAAAGGTGATGATGAGGCCTGCGATAGCATCACCACGCACAAATTTTGCCGCACCGTCCATAGAGCCGAAGAAATTGCTTTCATCTTCTAAAGTTTTACGGCGCTTACGAGCCTCATCTTCATTGATAAGGCCAGATGATAAATCAGCATCAATTGCCATTTGTTTGCCAGGCATAGCATCTAAAGTGAAACGGGCAGCCACTTCAGCGATACGGCCAGAGCCTTTAGTGATAACCACAAAATTGACGATTGTGAGGATAGCGAAAACAATTGTGCCGATGATGAAGTCACCACCCATAACAAGGCTAGCGAAGGCTTCAACGACATGACCGGCGGCATCAGTACCTTCATTGCCTTGAGTTAGGACTAAGCGAGTTGTTGCCAGGTTTAAAGAGAGGCGGAGGAGGGTTGCAAGCAAAAGGACGGTTGGGAACGAGCTGAATTCAAGTGGCCGTCCGATAAAGAGGACGGTCATCAAAATCACAACCGAAAAAGTAATGGATATCGCTAAACCAAAATCGACTAAAATTGACGGAATGGGTAAAACCAAAACCGTCAAAATAGTCATCAAGCCTATGCCAAGCCAAACTTCGCCACGCCGGAAAAAGCCACTCATAGCATCGGTGCTATTTACGGGAACGGTTGAGGTTTGATCAGTCATGGTTGGCCCACGCCACGTTCACTTATGACACGGCCCGTTCTTCGCCCGAAGCAGGAGGAACGGGAACACCGGATTCGCTGTAAAGTTTTAACTTATTACGTAAAGTGCGGATCGAAATGCCAAGAATATTAGCAGCATGCGTCCTGTTTCCAAGGCAGTGCTGTAACGTATCAATAATCAGGTCACGCTCCACATCTGCGACGGTACGGCCAACCATATTGCCTTGACCGGCAAGGGCGCGGCCTGCGGCAACTTGAGCCGCAATACCTGCTGGTGATGATTCAGGTGCAAATCCTTGGCCTGAAAGCATAACTGCTTCCGCTTCAATCTGAGTGCCGCGTGCTAAGAGTACAGCGCGATGCATGGTATTTTCGAGTTCACGAACGTTACCGCGCCAATGATGGGCCTGTAAAAGTCCGAGAGCAGTGGGGGCAATTGTTCTGGTGCCAATTCCATTTGCAGCAGCGTACTTGCCAGCAAAATATTCGGCTAAAGGCGCAATATCTGATGGCCTATCGCGTAGTGATGGCATTTTTACATTCACGACATTGAGACGGAAATATAAGTCTTCACGAAAACGTTTAGCTTTGACTTCTTCTTCAAGGTCACGGTTTGATGTTGCGACCAAACGAATATCAACTTTGATTGGGGTGGTGCCACCAACGCGATCAATTTCACGTTCTTGGATCGCACGCAAAAGCTTAGCTTGCAGGCGTTGATCCATTTCACTGATCTCATCAAGAAGCAGAGTGCCGCCATTGGCTTCTTCAAATTTGCCAATGCGACGCGCTACGGCTCCGGTAAAGGCGCCTTTTTCGTGACCGAACAATTCGGACTCTAAAAGGTTATCGGGGATCGCAGCACAATTGACAGAAACGAAATTAGCAGCCGCTCTACGGCTCTTGCGATGAATGAAGCGTGCCATAACTTCTTTGCCGGTACCTGACTCGCCCGTAATCAAAATAGAAGCATCACTATTAGCAACGCGCTCAGCGAGCTGTATAATGGGCTGCATAGCTGGATCGCGTGCAATAAAAGTGGCGTCTTCTTCAGCAACAGCTTGAAGAACAGCTGCTATCAGTTCGGCATCAGGAGGTAGGGGCACATATTCTTTGGCACCTGCACGGATAGCGCGAACAGCGGCGCCGGCATCTGTGCCAATACCACAAGCAACCACAGGTACAATAATACGTTCTGACTTAAGGCTATCTATAAGTTGCCCAATATCAAGGACAACATCGCACATAACAAGGTCAGCGCCTTGGCCGTTACGTAAGGCGTTTAATGCACCTGATACGCTTTCAATATGCGCAACTTTTGCACCGCGTTGCGTCGCAATGCGTCCAGCCGTTGAAATATGGCCTTCAAGTTGTCCAACGATTAATAGTCTCATATCTTACCTCATTATTCTTTTTATATTTTAAGCGCCGCGGTCTGATTTAATGATTTCTGTCATCGTGATGCCAAGGCGATCTTCAACCACCACGACTTCGCCACGTGCAACGAGGCGATTATTCACATAGATGTCGATAGCTTCGCCAACCTTGCGATCAAGTTCGATGACGGCGCCGCGGCCAAGTTTGAGAAGATGGCTGACCTGCATCTCGGCTTTGCCAAGCACAGCCGCAACTTCAACGGGAATGCCATAAACAGCATCAAGATCATTTACAGTAATTGGTCCCGTATCCTTGGGTGCTTCACCGGCAGTATTAGCTTCTAATTCTGTCAGGGTGAGGGATTCTTTATCATCCATTGTTCGTCTCCTTGGTTAAACCGTCTTGTGCGTTGCCGGGGGCAACCACCTGTTCAATAGTCTGCCAGCTATCCTGCACGTTACGCTCAATGCCACCGTCGGCCCACTCCACACGACAATCACCTTGGGCAATTTCAGCATCAGCTAGAACAACGACTTTTCCAGCATAAGCTTTTTGAACTGTAATCTCGTGAATCTTAGTGTTAACCGCATCAAACTCGGATTCATGAATGCGAACAACAAGACGTGGTTCGTGCACCATTTCGGCAATGGCGTCGTTGAGGAGGGCTTGAATTTCTGTAAGTCCGTGCTTGGCCGTCAAATCGGGAAGCAATTTTTTGGCAATAGCCAAAACAGCGGCGCGCATTTGCACATCTTGCTCTTTTTGTACGTCTTGGAAATTTTGAAGCAAGTGACTGATTTTGCTATCAAGTTGATTGAGGCTAAGTTGAATGCCTTGAGCATGCTGTTCAGCGGCAGCTTTTTGTCCGGCGATATATCCGGCGTCATAAGCTTCTTTCTTCAGAGCATCAACTTGCTCAGGTTTTAAAGTAACTGGCGCACGTGGAGCTGGTCCCCGTTGTGCGGCTGTTAAGCCGTCAAAAGAACGGTCAAACATAAATTTGCGGTGCGACGGAGTTTCAGCCATTGATGTGCTTTCAGCAGTTGCCATTTTAGTAAACCAGTTCGTCCTCTTCATTATCGCTAGCGATAACAATTTCACCCTTCGCAGCTAAATCTTTTGCCGTTGCGACTAAATTGGCTTGTGCTTCTTCAACGTCACGTAAGCGCACAGGACCCATACCAGCCATATCTTCCTTCAGCAGCTTACTTGCGCGCTCAGACATATTGGTGAAGAAAAGCTCTTTGATAGGATCGGATGCACCTTTGAGTGCAATAGGCAATTTTGCTTTGTCGGCGACGCGCATGATGGCCTGAATAGCGGCCCCATCCAGCTTGCCCAAATCTTCAAAGGTAAACATGAGGCTCTTAATCTTATCAGCAGAGTCGCGGCTGCGCTCTTCGAGTGCCGTCATAAACTTGCTTTCACTCGAGCGATCAAGGTTATTGAAAATTTCGGCCATGGATTCATGGGGGTCACGACGGTTGGTGCGCGCCAGATTGCTCATAAACTCATTGCGCAATGTGCGTTCGATATCATCAAGAACATCTTTTTGTACAGATTCCATGCGCAGCATGCGCGTGATCACTTCCATGGCAAAACTCTCAGGCAATTGCGAGAGAACGCGAGCCGCGTGATCTGGTTTAATTTTCGATACGACAACCGCAACGGTTTGCGGGTATTCATTTTTCAAAAAAGCAGCCAGCGTTGCTTCGTTCACATTAGCAAGCTTATCCCACATAGTGCGACCAGCAGGGCCACGAATATCTTCCATGATTGTGCCAACACGACTCTTGTCGAGAACTTTCATCAAGAGACGTTCAGTAGACTCTAAAGTGCCGCTGGCACCACCCGATGACGACATTTGTTCGGCAAAATCAATAAAGAGTTTTTCAACTAAGGTTGCGCTGACATTGCCCAGGTTGGCCATGACTTGTGAGAGCTCTTTGATTTCATCGTCGCTCATGTGAGAGAAGACGCGTGCCGCATATTCTTCACCCAAGGATAAAATGAATAAAGCAGCCTTTTCAGAACCTGAAAGGGCTTTTACATCTTCACGTACGCGAATGGCAGCCATGGGTTACCTCAGCGACTTTCTTGATACATCCAGTTACGTAATATCGCGACAGCTTCATCGGGGTGTTTGTCAACAATTTCACCAACCTTGCGCAAGGATGACGCCTTTACCCGTCCATCGACACGAGAGATGTCAATCATGCGCTCAATTTCTGACTCAGCCGGAGATTCACCTAACTCTCCACCACCCGGGGCAGGGAGCTGCGCATTGCCTGCATAAGCTGCGCTACCGCCACCAAGGAGGTTTTGCTGATCACCAGCAACGGTGCCTGCTGTATCAAGTACGCGCTTCAAAATCGGGCGTACAACTAAGAGGACTACCAGTAAGCCGATAATTGAAAGGATAAGAGTTTCCAAAGCCCGGAAGAGATCAGCCTTTGGCACGCCCATGAGTAAATCAGGGCTGGTGCCTATATCCTTCGCAGATTCGCCTTGGATAAACTGCATATTTTTGACTTCGAGTGTATCACCGCGATTTGCGTCGTAATTGACAGATGACGCAACAAGATCACGAATTTTCTTCATGTCTTCATCGCTGCGCGGTTGATATGTAGTTTTGCCTTCTGCATCAGGTGTTGAATAGGTTCCATCAACGACAACAGCTACTGATAAGCGTTTGACTTGACCGCTTTCACGAACCTGGCTGCGAACAGTCTTGTTGATTTCATAATTGATGGTTTCTTCTGTGCGATTATTCTTGTTGCCACTTGGCGCACCTGCAGCAGCTGCGGCGGCAATCTGAGCGGGGTTTGCTGGAAGATTATTGCCAACAGAAACACCTTGGCTTGCCCCTTCGTTGCTTGTGGATTCTTCAGATGTGCTTTGCTGGGATCGAACCACTTGGCTTTCAGGGTCAAAAATTTCTGAGCTTGTGGTGATGCGATCAAAATCTAAATCAGCTGAAACTTGAGCGCGGACTTTGCCAAAGCCCAGGGTTTGCGCGAGCAAATCTTCAATTTTGCGCGCTTGTGTTTGTTCATACTGAACGCGCATATCATCAGCGCTATCTGATGAGCCGCCAGGAGATGTGCCTGCATTTGGTCGAGCCAGTAAATTGCCGCGACTATCGACAATAGAAATTTGATTGGGTTGGAGTTGGGGTACAGAGGCTGCAATTAAATGTTGGATAGCCGCAATTTGTTCGCGTGCGAGTACGGCTCCAGCACGTGTTTGAATAAATACACTTGCTGTTGCCAGTTGAGTGCCATGACTAAATAATTCGCGTTGAGGTAAGACGAGATGAACGCGAGCTGTTTGGACAGGCGTCATTGAACTGATGGTACGGGCTAACTCGCCCTCTAAAGCTCTCAGATGGTTTATGCTCTGCACGAAGCTGGTTGTGCCGAAGCCTTCTTTCTGATCAAAAATTTCATAACCAACTGAGCCGCCCTTGGGAAGGCCGCTGGCTGCCATCATCATACGAATTTTACCAACCTGGTCGGATGGAACGCGAATAAGTCCCCCACTTGCATCTACTTCGTAGGGTGTTTTTGAAGCTTCAAGTTTTTGCACAATGGCGCTGGAATCTTGTTGATCAAGTTGGGTGTATAAAAGCGCAAGAGGTGATGCAGTAATGCGTGTTGTGATAAAACCAAAGAAACCAAGAAGACTGAAAGTGACGATGGCAATGGCAACCAGTCGCATGGGGCCAAGGTTACGAAGTGTTTGAAGAAAAGCGTTCACTGGATGGTGCTCCTCTGGTGGCCTGACTACTTCACTGGTTGATCAAGTACCCGGACGGGCGCTTGGGTCTTCGTCGTCTTAACTAACAGGGCAGAAAGTGCCTACTAACGTTACTATTGGTTAAAGACTTACGCTCTCTTTATGAAAATTATCTTAATAAAGTCGGCAAAAATTGCCGTAGCAGTTGAATTTCGTGTTCTTGTTGCAACATAAAAAGACTAAGAAAAATCAATACATTACGTAACCG
>JBASWO010000145.1:0-1947 GCA_049276515.1 Alphaproteobacteria bacterium | reverse complement strand
GCCTATGCTGAGGACGCCATTCGCCTGCATGGCCCTTTGAAGGGATCTAAGCTTGCTGTAAGGCGTTTTTGCCGTTGCCATCCTTTTAGCTCTTTGGGATCAAGTCATGGCTTTGATCCTGTCCCGCCACATGTTAAGTAAGCCCACTATTCAGCTGCTTTAGATTGTCATGCAAAACAACACGAACCTCATCCTAGCCGTTATTTTATCCGTCATCATTCTTGTCGGCTTTCAATATTTATATGTGAAGCCACAACAAGAACAGTTTCGTCAGCAAGTTCTGGCAGAAAATCAGGCGAAGCCACCACAACTCGAAGCAGCTGGAGAAAACGCAGCACCGCGTGATCGCGCGACAGTGGTTGCAACAACCCCACGTGTTGTGATCAATACGCCTGAATTGCGCGGCTCTATTAATTTGAAAGGTGCGCGCCTTGATGATTTGGCTTTAGCGCAGTACCGCGAAAACCTCGATCCCAACTCTTCACATATTACACTTCTCTCACCTTCGGGCTCAGCCGGAGCCCATCGCCCCTATTATGCTGAGTTCAGTTGGCTCGGTGATAAATCTATAGCTGTGCCAACCGCGCAGACGGAATGGAAATCTGCAGGCGGTGAATTATCGCAATCGCATCCCGTCAAACTTACATGGGATAATAATCAAGGTTTGGTTTTTGAACGCACCATCAGCGTTGATGAACATTTTATGTTCACCATCACAGATCACGTCACCAATAAAGGCCAAGAGGCAGTTACACTCTATCCGTTCGGCGTCATCGCTCGCCAAGGCCACCCTGCTCCTGAAAACGCTACAATTTTGCACGAAGGTCCGATTGGCTTTCTCAATGGATCCTTGGAAGAAGCTAATTATGAAAAGCTCATGGATAATGAGAAAAAGACCATCGATAGCGAAGGTGGTTGGTTAGGTATTACCGATAAATATTGGCTTGTTGCTCTAGTCCCCAACCAAACTGAAAAACTGACCGCCAGCTTTGCCTATAACCGCGGCAATCATGTGGAAGCCAAGGATGGTTATTTCCAAACGGATTATCGTAGTGCACCTGTGATTGTAGCACCGGGAGCGAAAGCTGAGCATGTCACTCATTTATTTGCCGGCGCTAAAAAATTGCGTGTGTTGGATCAGTATGCCGATGAATACAACATTCCTCATTTTGACAAAGCGATTGATTTCGGTTGGTTCTATTTCCTCACGAAGCCATTTCTTTATCTCTTGGCCTTCCTTGGTCGCATCCTCGGTAGTTTTGGTCTTGCGATCTTAGCTTTCACGGTTCTCTTGAAACTTGTGACCTTGCCGCTTTCGCAAAAATCTTATCATTCGATGGCGCGCATGAAAGCTTTGCAGCCAGAAATGAAGAAACTGCAAGAACGCTTTGCTGACGATAAAATGCGGCAAAGCCAAGAGATGATGGAATTGTACCGCAGAGAAAAAGTAAATCCGATGGCAGGCTGCTGGCCGCAATTGATCCAGATCCCCATTTTCTTTGCGCTCTATAAAGTTCTTTATGTTGGTATCGAGCTGCGCCAAGCCCCCTTCTATGGCTGGATTCATGACATGTCGATCCCGGATCCGACGTCACTCTTTAATCTGTTTGGCCTTTTCCCGTGGTCAGTACCATCGGCACTTCATATCGGTGTTTGGCCAGTATTAATGGGCCTCAGCATGCTGTTGCAACAGCGTCTCTCACCCCAGCCGCCTGATAAAATGCAGGCACGCATGTTTATGTTCATGCCCATTTTATTCACCTATCTCTTGGCGCAAATGCCAGCAGGTCTTGTGATTTACTGGACATGGAGCAATCTGCTCTCGATCCTGCAGCAGACCTATATTATGCGCAGTGACCTTGCAAAGCAGCGTGGCTAATGTCTGACGCAGAAAATGCGCGCAAACTTTTTGCTCAGCCCTGCAATTTTGTATTGGCAGCCGGGGAA
>JBASWO010000144.1:0-3242 GCA_049276515.1 Alphaproteobacteria bacterium | reverse complement strand
ATCTAAGCATTATGGCAAGAAAAAACGCCGTGCCTTGAGGGCACGGCGTTTTAAGAAAGAACCGACAATTATTCCTTGTCGAATAAGATTTCAGCGCGGCGGTTTTGAGCTTCGCGAACGCCATCAGCGGTCGGAACCAAAAGACCTGTCTTACCAACGCCCTTAGCTTTAACAACGCCTGAAGGAACGCCGAGGGCATCCAATTCAGCCTTTACAGCATTCGCTCTGCGAACTGAAAGGCCTTGGTTGTATTGAGCTGTACCAACTGTATCGGTATGGCCTGTAACAACGATCTTAACTGTGCCACCGCTCTTAAATTCTTGAGCAGCTGATGCCAAGATGCGCTTTGCTTCAGGTGTGATGTCTGACTTATCGAAGTCAAAGAACACCATGTAGCTTTCAGGAACAGGAGCAACAACAGGCTTGCTTGCAGCACGTGGTGCTGGGCGAGCGGCAGCTGGTGCGGGCTCAACATAAGCTGCAGGTTGAGCAAAGCTGTAACGGAGACCAACAACCACATTGTGTGATTCATTGTCTGTACGTGCACTGCCACCGGCCGTTGTGTTGTAGCGAGGTTCGGTTGTTGCAATGTAACGATAGTCAGCTGTCACGGCCCAGTTTGTATCCAACTGTGCAGAGACACCGCCGATTGCTTGATAAGCAAATTCGGTTGAACCATCATTCAGGTTACCGCCGTTGCTGAGAGGACCGATTTGGTCAGCATCAGCGAAGGCAATACCAACACCACCACCGATGTATGGCGTGAACATTGATGAGTTGTGCCAATCATAATAAACATTACCAAACAGATTGTTGTGGCTGAGATGGCCATTACCAGCGATACCTGGTGTTACTTTTTCAACATCTGCACGGCTGTGGAAATATTCACCTTCAAGACGAAGACCATTGCTCCAAGCATAACCGCCATTGACGTTCACGTTCCAACCATTGTCGAATTGGATTGTGTTGTTGCCAGTTGAAGGGCGTGTTGTCAGGTCAGGCGTGAATGTGCCACCGAAACCTGCACCAGCATACCAGCCTGGTGTTTGCTGAGCTTGTGCCGTCATTGGCGCCAACAAAACGGCAGCCAAAGCTAAAACGGGAACCGAGAACTTTTTCATGAACTGTCTCCTAGAGGGACATATAAGGGGGGACTTGAGATGCAGGGTTGTACCATTTCCCCGTGCAAAAATTAACAGTGAATATGTTAATTTCACTTCGCCTTGCATATTATTGAAATACCTGTGATTTTTGAGTGACTCTGGATACGGCTTTTTATGCTGAAAAATCAAGGGCCATGCTATAGGTGGGTCGCCAGATGGCCGGATGACTACCTTCTTGAGACGCAAGTCTTAAGGGGGAGGAAAGTCCGGGCTCCAGGGGAAAATGGTGCCGGATAACGTCCGGCGTGAGTAATCATAGGGACAGTGCCACAGAAAACAGACTACCCGATCTCGATCGGGAAAAGGTGAAAAGGTGCGGTAAGAGCGCACCGCGTTTTTGGTAACAAAGACGGCATGGCAAACCCCACCAGGAGCAAGACCGAATAGGGACAGCATAGCGTGGTTGTACGTAAGTATACACACGCGCAGTTTCTCCACTGGCTGTCCGGGTTGGTCGCGCGAGGTGTTCGGTAACGAACATCCCAGATGAATGGTCATCCATCACCGCAAGGTGAGGACAAAACCCGGCTTATAGGCCGTCTGGCTTTTTTATTTTTTTAAAGACCCAAGCGACTTGGATTGCGGATGGAAGCTAAACTTTCTGCCCGCCACATATGCGAGTTTACAAATTTTGTAACTGCTTGTCGTGTCATATCCCATGCCACGACTTTTCGGGCCGCATGTGGCGTCATGCCTACGATCGATCCCCATGAATACATCTCTAAAGTATTTTGCAAGATGCGTTTCATTTCTGGATGCCCAACAAAATCTTGCAAGTGTCTGTGCAGCTCAGCTTGAACACCACGAAAATCCTCACAACTTACAAACGTTCTGATGTTGAGCGTACAGCCAGAAGGCAGCCCCTGCCCTTCAATGCTTTTGGTATGAAGCGGCTTATTTTTTCTGCGCGCGACAACTAAAGTTCGGTCTTGCGTTTTTTGTAAAGCGACAGCGGTGCCCAAAAATAATCCACGTGGATGAGGTATAACGCATGGCACATATGCCGCACCATTGTCTAAAGCTGGCGCTAAAACATCAGAAAGAATAATCGCAAAGGCCGCGGCTGAGCGAAAATCAGCATCATCATACTGCATCACCCGTTGCGCTCTCTCACCATAGCGAGAGGTGATGTGTTCTGCGTGAAGGGCGAGTGGTAAGGCCCGTGTACAACTTATGAGCGTTTCGGGATTCACCTGAAAGCGTTGTGAGACTGGTGTAAATACACCGGCCCTTTCTGGATCTGCCCTCAGAGAAAGGGCAAAAAAATCTATTGTGCGGTCCTGTCTTTGCTCTCTTTCAGTCACTTCGACATGCAATTTTCTAGGCGTTGCCCGCTGCATTTCAGTCAATGCAGCGCGCACAAACCGGAAGCCTCTGCGTCGTAAAGCATGGTGTTTATAGAGCTCGCCAACATCCGCGATGAATTGCTCTACAGGCATTTCAGGAGCATTTGAAATGGCGACAGCGCCACGAACGGCGACACTCATTTTTTGGACCATGGACATAGGTCGTAACCCTAAAGGCCCACCCCAGCTTTTTCAAAATGCTTTCGTAAGTGAGACGAAGGGCAGTTTTGCTTATTTTTCAATCACTCAGCCTGTGGATTGTTATTACGTAGCCGCAACAATAGTTAATTGATTTACAACGATATTTACGGATTTTTATCACTTAAAACGTTGACCGCCCATTATTAACCATGATATCCCATTTAAACCCACTTAGGACCATTTGGGTGCGCACGCTCAGTCCAGATCCCAAGACCCAAGATAACCTACTGAACTTCTGAGGATTTCATGGCCGTTTTCCTATCCAACTTTGTCAATCGTCTTGACAAAAAAGGACGGGTATCGGTTCCAGCATCTTTTCGCGCTGCTTTAGGTGCTGATGCTTCAGGCATTGTCGTTTTCAAATCCTTGCAACATGAAGCGCTTGATGGATGCTCGATCACGCATCTTGAATTGCTCAGTCAAAGTTTAGAAAGACAAGATTTAGCGCCCGATATTTATGAGCTGATTGAAACCACAATCTTTGGTGGCTCTGTGCAACTTCCCTTCGATAGCGAAGGTCGTATCACATTGC
>JBASWO010000143.1:0-3251 GCA_049276515.1 Alphaproteobacteria bacterium | reverse complement strand
GCCCCGTCCAGGAACGTAAGATTGCCCATATATATTTGCTATATTCAGTAACAAGAAGACTGGCGGTACCTGGGCGTGTCCACCAGTCGTTGAGTTTGACGCTATCAGGTGAGACGGGGTGCGGTAGAATTTTCATATGAGGCATGGCAGAGCGGAATAAAAGTAAGCTGCGTGGCATATGATAATTCGAGGTGACGAGGCGAAGAGAGTGGTATTTCTCAAGAGCCATCCAGGTCATGCTTTCATCGGCATTGCCTAAAGTTGTTTCTGCATCATGACCAAGGATGATGCAGCAGTTACGCAAATTTTTAGGAACCGACTGGCTCGCTAAAAGACCATCCAGTGTTAGTTTTGGATGAACGCCAGAGATAAAAAGCTTTTTAGCTCTCTCATGTTTTAAAAGTTCAATGCCTGTAGCCAGTCGTTCGCTGCCGCCTGTTAAGACAACAATGGCTTCTGTCGGCGTGAGCTCCTCGTCAATTGTAGGCTCAACATAATGCTGGATTTTCATAACAAAAAGTAAAAGACCCAAAGCCCATAGCCCTACGAAAGATCCTATGGCAACGGTCAAATAACGAAGAAACCGGTTTAAACTCATGGGCTCAAATGAAGTAGTTTCAGGGTTGAGATGCGGGCTGTGAAGGCTGTCATCCAAATCGCTATGAGCGGAACTAAGAGGGCCGTGATAATCAAACCCATCCAGTGCAAGGGTTGTAACATAGCAGGGTCAGCAAAATGGCGTAAAAAGAAAAGAAGTATAGCAACGCTCACCATAGCAGCAACAAAACCTATCCATGACGCAGGCCAAGCTAAACGTGCCGCATGAAATTGAAAATGTTCAGCGATATCGTTATCTTCCGCACCCATAATGTGGAGCAGAGAAATAGTTTCATGTTCTGTTGCCATAATGGCCCTGCAAATCAAACTGACGGCAATGATCAGAGTGATGCCGGTCAAGATAATCATAAGGCCTGCAATAGCCGATAAGCCACGCACAAGATTTTTCATATCTGTCAGCCAAACGGCATGATCGTCAACCCGCACATCATGAATTGTATTTTTAAGACGGCTTTGAATATCGGATGCTGTGATGGTGCTCGCCGCTTTGCGTTCAATATCAATGAGGCTGGGAACGGAAATCGCTTTCAAAAGTGCGGGCTCGCTGATCCAAGGCCGCAGAAGTCGTGTGGTTTCTTCGTCAGAGACTAAAGTGACGCGCGTGATATCAGGCATGCCGCGTAAAATGGATACAGCTTGCTGAACGCGATCAGCTTGTGTGCGTGAGGCCTCGTCGCTTACCGCAGGTATGGAGACCGTCATGCGCGCTTCCATACCTTTATCCCATGTAAAGGTAATAGCGGATAAAGTTGCCTCAGTTGCCATAGAAAATGTAGCAACATAGACCATGATCCCGACCAAACAGGCAAATAACCAGCTCAGTTTTTGATGGCGGAAGGCGGGAGCAAAAATGTGACGGGGAAGGGCCATGATTAAACTCGTGCAACGCGCATATGAAGAGGAAAGCGAATAGTTTTGGCTGTATCTGGATTACCCCATAGTGCTGCTAATGTTTTTTCAAAAGCAACAACCGGATCAACCTTTTTTTCTTTTTTAAAATATTTCACGGCCGACCAGCTCCGTAAGTAACCCGTTAATTGCTGCAAGCTCCAATGGGCTTGCATGGCAAATGCGGGATGATTGAGTTCATCTTCAAAGGGAAAGGGTATATTTTTGTAATGGCCATGCACATATTTGCGCTCAGGCGGCCAAAAATCTTTTAAAGTCGTGTTGCAGAAATCATTGACGTGTTTTGTGATTGTAGCGTCATCTAGACTTAATAAATCATAACTCCAAAGCGCTATCACACCCTTCTTTTTTAAAACGCGGCGCACTTCTTTGTAAAACGCATCAAAGCTAAACCAATGTGCAGCTTGTGCGACGGTCACAAGATTAATGGAGTGATCATCTAGCCCAGATTTTTCTGCTGTTGCTACGCGATACTCAATTTTTGGGTTGGGTTTGGCGGCTTCAATCTGTTCTTGGCTCAGATCTGTAGCAATAACCTTATTATATTGTTCAGCCAAATTGATTGAAGCTTGGCCGTTACCACACGCGCAGTCCCATGCTGTGTCGTGCTCTTCTGTTTGTTCGGCTAACCATTGAAAAAGGGCAGGAGGATAGGTCGGTCGATATTGTGCATATTGGCTGGCTAATGAGGAAAAATGATCGCTCATCATGCGGCCTTTGAGACCAGAGTTGTTAGGCGACCAGACTTGAGGCGTAAGGCGGGCTTATTAAAGCGTTCAACCATATTTTGTTGGTGGGTCGCGAGGATGACGGCTGTACCAATTTTATTGAGTTCATCAAACAAATGAAAAAGTTTGAAAGCATTTTCATCATCAACATTGCCTGTTGGCTCATCCGCCAAAAGTAATTTGGGTTTGTTGACCACAGCTCGTGCAATGGCAACACGTTGTTGTTCACCCCCCGATAATTCTGCAGGGTAGGCATTGAGGCGATCACCAAGCCCCACCCAGGCTAAAAGCTCACGTGTATGACGCTCGATATAGTTTTCATCTGTGCCGGTTAATCGTAAAGGAAGGGCCGCATTTTCCAATGCGGTCAAATGTGGAATTAATCGAAAATCCTGAAAGACAACACCGATTTGGCGCCGGAGGGCTGGAAGATCAGCGCGGGCTGCATGGGTTATGTCATGACCAAAAACAAAAACACGACCTGCATTTGGTTTCTCACCACAATAAATCAAACGTAGGAGGGATGATTTACCGGCACCGCTTGGCCCTGTTAAAAAGAAGAAGCCGCCATTCGGTAAAGCAAAGTTTACATCGGTGAGAACCGGACGCTTTTCCCCGTAATTGAGACTGACATTTTCAAATTGAATAAGCATGGTTTAGGTGATTCTCACATATCTGTTCAACGAATAATGGCATCATAAAGCCCTGTTATGCTGCGTCCAGTGTTGCTTTCTTGCCTGTTAGCAGCAGGATTTCTATAACATTCCCATGATCTTGGCCTGCCCCTTTTGCCAGTCCCGTTTTCTTATCCAGGCCAGTCTGTTTGCAGCAGGGCCAAGGCAGATGCGCTGTGCTCGCTGTCGTCATAGTTGGCGCGCCGAAATGCCTGTTGAAGAAGAGGTCAAACCACCACCACCCGTTTTCGTGCCGGAGGCAATTCCACAAACTCCTATCCCACCTTCGCCATTATTCCGACTTAATTTTGCGGCTTTGTCG
>JBASWO010000142.1:0-24443 GCA_049276515.1 Alphaproteobacteria bacterium | reverse complement strand
AATCAGCGCCGTGAAAACATATAAGCAAACAATAAAAGCCAACCAAGCTTACCTTCTTTGGGGCGTGCAGCCGGCGGGCTATAGCAAGCATTGTCACTATCAAAGCCATCTCGATAAGCAGCCTCTCTTAGTTGCTCAACAGGTTTTCTTTCATCATCCCACTCGCACTTTTCTGTTTTTTCATATTCAGGTGCGATGGGTTTTGGCCCTATGCGTTTCAACCAACCAACTTTGCGCATAAAGCGGTGCTTGCGCTCAATGGCTTCTATTTCATCAATCAAATGCATCTCATGTTCTTTTTCAGCGGCCACTTGGCTGAGCATATGAAGAAATTTATGGAAGATTTTTGGGGTCATTCCGCCTGGTGTGCCGAGATCGCCAAGACGTGCCAAAAGGCTCGCGATTTTACGTCGCTGATCGCTCCATGCGGCCATGAGCCAGGAGACGCGATATGCTTCTTTAGCTGTAGTCATAAAAAACCCCTCACCGAAATGTATAATTCATTTCGGTAAAGGGGTGATTAATTGCGATTTGTAGGCAGTTAGCTAGGATTAGCCTGCTTTTAGAGCAACTAAGATTTCATCTATAGTAGGGCCACGACCCTGAACAGCTTGTCTATTGGGGGTTAAATTACCGGGCTGCTGGATAGAATATTTGGTGCAAACATATGGCATACCGCACACATATATCATGAGGCTATGTACGCAGCCGCGGTGTTTGGGTAGAAACTGTGGTTTAGTTTTATCTGTTCTCCAGGCCTTTATATCCTCAGCTGAGGCTCCAATACGTCTTGCGATTGCTAGAGGGCTCGCCCCACGGTCCACTTGAAGCGCTGTAGAGATATCGGCATGCAGGCATTTATAGGCTGTAACGTTCGTAATCATAATAGCTCCTTAAAATAGGGCCCTAATATTCGAAGGGCAGAGGCTATAACGAAATAAATGCCCTCGCCAAGCCCCTTTTTACTTTCCAAAAGGGCCTTAACCAAAAACTTGGCTATTTTCTTTGTTTAGCGTAGAAGAACCGCGCGATTAAGGCTGGCAATAGGGGCTGGCCCATGGTTTATGCGGGCGTGGCGAAATTGGCAGACGCATCAGATTTAGGTTCTGACGGGAAACCGTGGGGGTTCAAGTCCCTCCGCCCGCACCATTTATAAGGCAAACGAACGTAAGGATACGACGAGATGACACAGGTACAAGAAGTCAGCAAAAAAGGTTTAATGCGCGAATTCACCGTTAAGGTGCCGCAGACTGACGTCGAAAAGAATTTGCTCACACGCCTCGAAGAAATTGGCAAAACGGCAAAGCTAGCGGGCTTTCGTCCTGGCAAGATCCCGATGAAGGTGTTGAAGCAGTATTATGGATCCAGCGCTCGCGCTGAAGTGCTTGATCAAACCGTATCAGATGTCACAGAAAAAACCTTGAGTGAGCGCAATCTGCGTCCTGCCATCCAGCCCAAGATTGAGTTGGTTAGCTTTGCAGAAGATAAGGATTTGGAATTTAAGCTCGCTGTTGAAGTTTTACCTGAAGTCAAACCTATGGATTTCAGCAAAATCAAGCTGGAGCGTCTGGTTGCTGATGTTGATGATAAGACAATCGATGAGGCCATCACGAGAGCTGCCAAGCAAATGAGCGAAACAGAAGTCGTAACCGAAAAGCGTGCCGCAAAAATGGGCGACACTTTGGTTATTGATTTTGATGGCTCTATCGATGGCGAAGCGCGCCCTGGTATGAAGAGCGAAAATCACAGCCTTGAATTGGGCTCAAAGTCTTTCATCGACAACTTTGAAGAGCAGCTAGTTGGCAGCAAAGTCGGCGATAAGAAAACGATTAAAGTGTCGTTCCCCAAAGATTACCACGCCAAAGAATTGTCAGGAAAACAGGCTGAGTTTAAGATTGAAGTCAAGGAATTGCGCGCGGCAAAGCCAGTTGAAATGAATGATGAAATGGCCAAGGGACTTGGCTTCGATTCATTGGAAAAACTGCGTGAGCGCGTCAAAGAAGATATTGGCAGCGATTACAATCGTATTAGCCGCGCCATCATCAAACGTAAACTGATGGACAAACTGGCAGAAGGCCATGACTTTGAAATCCCTGAAGGCATGCTGAAGAACGAATTTGAATCCATCTGGAAACAAATTGAAGCCAGCAAAGCGAAGGGCGAATTGTCCGAAGAAGACAAAAAGAAGAGCGACGACAAGCTTAAGAAAGAATACCAAGAGATCGCTGAGCGCCGTATTCGTCTTGGCCTCTTGCTCGCTGAAGTGGCGCAAAAGAACAAGATTGGTGTTGAGCCAGGCGAAATGCGTAATGCACTCATGGCAGAAGCGCGTCGTTTCCCAGGTCAAGAAAAGGCTGTTATTGAGTATTACACACAGACCCAAGGCGCTTTAGAAAATATCCGTGCGCCATTGCTTGAAGAAAAGGTTGTTGACCATATTCTTTCGCAAGCCACGGTATCTGAAAAGAAGATCGATGCGGACGCTTTGATCAAGATGCCGCAGGAAATGGAATAAGCGAGTTTTTGAACCCCCTGTCTCGACAGGGCGTAACTCTTTCCGATTTATCAACTGTCTAAGCCCCCGGATTGTTTCGCATGCGATTGCGCATGTGGGGTTTTCATGCACTCTTGCTATCCTTGTCCAATCCGCTAACCTTACCTATATAGATATTCTAAGTACCTCAACCGGAGTTATCGTCAATGTCTGAACGTCATCCTATGGAAACCTTAAACGCGCTTGTTCCAATTGTTATTGAGCAGACTGCGCGCGGCGAGCGTTCCTTTGACATCTACTCGCGTCTATTGAAAGAGCGCATCATTATGATGGTGGGCCCCGTTGATGATCATATCTCGAGCCTGGTTTGTGCTCAGCTCTTGTTCTTGGAATCAGAAAATCCAACCAAAGAAATTTCGTTTTATATCAACTCGCCTGGTGGTGTCGTGACATCTGGTCTCGCCATCTATGACACCATGCAATATCTCAAATCACCTGTTTCAACTGTTTGTATTGGCCAGGCAGCTTCCATGGGCTCACTATTGTTAACGGCGGGCGCTAAGGGTAAGCGTTATTCATTGCCAAATAGCCGCATTATGATCCATCAACCCTCAGGTGGTGCTCAAGGTCAGGCTACCGATATTGAGATCCAAGCACGCGAGATCTTGAAATTGCGTCACCGCCTCAACGAAATCTACGTTAAGCACACCGGCCAACCCATTGATAAAGTTTCATTAGCGGTTGAGCGCGATAATTTCATGTCAGCTGAAGAGGCTAAGGCTTTTGGCTTGATTGATGAAGTTGTGTATAGCCGTCCTGGTGGTGCTGAAACAGATAAGAAAGCAGCTTAATAATCCAGTAACTAGTCGAGTCCTAAAATCAAGGTTAGGCACCGTTAAACTTAAGGAAAACGATGACCAAGTCCACTCCAAGCACTGACTCAAAGAATACGCTCTACTGCTCCTTCTGTGGCAAAAGCCAACATGAAGTGCGTAAGCTGATTGCGGGTCCGACCGTATTCATATGCGATGAATGCGTCGAGTTGTGCATGGATATCATCCGTGAAGAAAGCAAAACAACGCTTGTGAAGTCTAAAGATGGCGTGCCAACGCCGAAAGACATCATGGCCGTTTTGGATGATTATGTTATCGGTCAAGAACACGCAAAGCGCGTTTTGTCGGTTGCCGTTCATAATCACTATAAGCGCTTAGCTCATGGCGCACGTAACTCTGATGTTGAGTTGGCGAAGTCGAATATTCTTTTAGCGGGCCCGACGGGTTGCGGTAAAACGCTGTTGGCTCAGACGCTAGCCCGTATTATTGACGTTCCTTTCACCATGGCTGATGCCACGACATTGACCGAAGCAGGTTATGTTGGTGAAGACGTCGAAAATATCATTCTGAAATTACTGCAGGCGTCTGACTACAATGTCGAGCGCGCGCAACGCGGCATCGTTTATATCGATGAAATCGATAAAATCAGCCGTAAGTCAGACAATCCTTCAATCACCCGTGACGTATCAGGTGAGGGCGTTCAGCAGGCGTTGCTGAAGATCATGGAAGGCACTGTGGCTTCTGTTCCTCCGCAAGGTGGTCGTAAGCATCCGCAGCAGGAATTTTTGCAAGTCGACACCACAAACATCCTTTTCATTTGCGGCGGCGCGTTTGCTGGTCTTGAAAAGATCATTTCGGCACGTGGTCGTGGTAGTTCCATCGGCTTTGGCGCTGATGTGCGCGGCCCTGATGAGCGTCGTGCTGGCGAAATCTTACGTGAAGTCGAGCCCGAAGATTTGTTGAAATTCGGCCTCATTCCTGAATTTGTCGGTCGTTTGCCTGTCGTGGCTACGCTCAATGATCTTGATGAGCATGCCTTGATCGATATTCTGTCGCGTCCAAAAAATGCGCTCGTCAAACAATTCCAACGTCTCTTTGAGATGGAAGATATTGAGTTGGAAGTTAGCGAAGATGCGCTTAAAGCGATTGCTCAAAAAGCTATCCAGCGCAAGACAGGTGCGCGCGGTTTACGCTCCATTATGGAATCTGTGCTTTTAGATACCATGTATGAATTACCAGGCAGCAAGGATGTCGATAAAGTCGTCATCAGCCGAGAGGTTGTGGAGGGTAAGGCGAAGCCCTTATTGGTCCATGGCGATAAACGGGAAACCGCTGCTGCAGCTAAAGCCTAGTATTCGCTTTTAACCATAAAAGTCTGTGCATAACTTTGCATGCGGTTTCAAAAATGCCGTATTCACAGCATTTTTCTGCATCTTGAAATCGACAGAAAAGTACCAATCTGTTAACTATCTGGCTCTAGAATTTTTATAGGTCAGATGGTGGAATCACCCCATCTTGTTCGTCCTAGCCGAAAACAAGCCCAACAGGGCAGAAGGAACCCTTCATGCAGTCTTCAGGTGGCGCTCTTTATCCGGTTTTGCCGCTGCGCGATATCGTTGTTTTCCCGCACATGATCGTTCCGCTTTTTGTTGGCCGCGAAAAATCAGTGCGCGCCTTAGAAGATGTCATGCAGGACGATAAGCAAATTTTATTGCTTACACAAAAAAGCGCAACTCAAGATGACCCAACAAAAGAAGATCTATTCACGCTGGGTACAGTGGGTACGGTTCTCCAATTGCTGAAACTGCCTGATGGAACCGTCAAGGTATTGGTTGAGGGTGGTCATCGCGCCCAAGTCTCAAAATTTACAGAGAATGCTGACTTCTTCCAGGCTTTCGCAGAACCGATTGAAGAGTTTTCGGGCGACAAGGCTGAGCTTGATGCTCTCGCGCGGGCTGTTGTTGGTCAGTTTGATCAGTACATCAAGCTTAATAAGAAAATTCCGCCAGAAGTTATGGTCTCGGTAAATCAAATTGAAGAGCCAGCTAAACTTGCTGACACCATAGCATCTCACTTAGCTCTCAAAATTGCAGATAAGCAGTCTCTCTTGGAAACTGTTTCCGTCAATGAGCGTCTTGAGAAAATATTTGGCTTTATGGAAGGCGAGATTGGCGTTCTACAGGTTGAAAAGAAAATTCGCACGCGCGTTAAGAAGCAAATGGAAAAGACGCAGCGCGATTATTATTTAAACGAGCAGATGAAGGCTATTCAGAAAGAGCTTGGTGAAGGCGAGGACGGTCGCGGCGAAACAGATGAGCTAGAGGCCCGCATCACTAAAACGAATATGTCAAAAGAGGCCAAGGAAAAATCTATGGCCGAGCTCAAAAAGCTCCGCAGTATGAGTCCTATGTCAGCTGAATCAACGGTTGTCAGGAACTATCTCGATTGGATGCTCGGTATTCCTTGGAATGAGCGCACCCGTACACGCCGTGATATCAAGAAGGCAGAAAAGATTTTGGATGTGGATCACTATGGCCTGGAGAAGGTCAAGGAACGCATTCTTGAATATTTAGCTGTGCAGCAGCGCCAGAATAAGATCAAAGGCCCTATCCTTTGTCTTGTTGGCCCTCCAGGTGTTGGTAAGACATCTCTTGGCAAATCAATTGCTAAGGCAACGGGGCGTAACTTTGTTCGCATGTCTTTAGGCGGCGTGCGGGATGAAGCTGAAATCCGCGGCCATCGCCGCACCTATATTGGCTCAATGCCAGGGAAAATCATTCAAGGCATGAAAAAGGCGAAGTCATCGAACCCGCTCTTCTTGCTCGATGAGGTTGATAAACTTGGATCCGATTGGCGTGGTGATCCATCATCTGCGTTGCTTGAAGTTTTAGATCCTGAGCAAAACAGCACATTCAGTGATCACTATCTTGAAGTTGATTATGACTTGTCGGACGTCATGTTCGTCTGTACGGCGAATAGCTTGCGCATGCCGCAACCTCTTTTAGACCGCATGGAAATCATTCGTCTTGCCGGCTACACAGAAGATGAAAAAGTAGAAATTGCTGAACGCCATCTTATTCCTAAATCCATTAAGGATCATGGTCTTAAGAAAGATGAGTTCTCGATTTCCGATGATGCTTTGCGTGATGTGATCCGTTACTACACGCGTGAAGCTGGCGTGCGTAATCTTGAACGCGAAATGGCAAATCTTGCTCGTAAAGCAATTAAAGATATTTTGGTGAAGAGTTTGAAGTCTGTTCACATCACGCGGCGTAATCTTGAGAAGTACGCTGGCGTGAAGAAATATCGCTTCGGTGAAATTGAGCCTGAAGATTTGGTAGGCGTTACAACCGGTCTAGCTTGGACTGAAGTTGGTGGTGAATTGCTGTCAATTGAAGCCGTCGCTCTGCCTGGTAAGGGCAAGATAACTATCACCGGTAAATTGGGTGATGTTATGCGTGAATCTGTACAGGCAGCTGAAAGCTATGTGAAGGCTAGGGCTATCGCGTTTGGTATCAAGCCTACTTTGCTCGACAAGCGTGATATTCACGTCCATGTTCCTGAAGGCGCTACACCTAAAGACGGCCCAAGCGCTGGTGTTGCTATGGTGACATCGATTGTCTCGGTACTTACAGGTATCCAGGTCCGTAAAGACGTGGCCATGACCGGTGAAATCACCCTGAGAGGCAGAGTTCTGCCTATTGGTGGTCTTAAAGAGAAGCTGCTTGCAGCCTTACGTGGCGGCATCACTACGGTTCTTATTCCAAAAGAAAATGAGAAGGATCTCGCTGAGATACCCGACAATGTTAAGAAGGGACTCAAGATACTTTTCATGAATACGGTGGAAGAGGTTCTGAAATACGCACTTGTTAAACCCATTGTGCCTATTGAGTGGGATGAAGCCGCTGAAATGGCTGCTGATAAGCCTAAGGACGCTAAACCAAGCGGTGACGACGTCGTTCGTCATTAGTCGGCCTCCAGCCGTTAACCATAACGGCTCTAGACCCCGCAGAAATGCACGGTTTTTTTCGCCTTGGCCGCTTGACGTCCCAATTTAACGCTGCCTACAGTTGAGTGTGGCTGATGGATTCGTTCTTTGATGAGTCTAATCAAGCTAGTCTCAAACTTAGGGAGTTCCCCCGTGAATAAGAATGAATTCATTGCTGCTGTCTGTGAAAACAAGGCTTTGCAAAAAATGGAATTATCAAAGAGCTGTGTTTCAACGGTGATAGACGCTTGTCTTTCAACAATTGAAAACAGTCTGAAAAAAGGTGAAGAAGTTCGCCTTGTGGGTTTTGGCAATTTCTACGTTTCAAAGCGCGCAGCATCCAAGGGGCGTAACCCTCGCACGGGCGAAGCTATCCAAATTAAGGCGTCACGTTTGCCAAAATTCCGCGCCGGCAAACAGCTTAAGGACGAGGTAAATAAGTAAATCACCTCAATAATGAGTGTTTTAAAGGGCCAACAACCATGTTGGCCCTTTCTTTTTATACCGAATATCGATATATAAGCGCCTGATTTAGGGCAGTTAGCTCAGCGGTAGAGCATCTCGTTTACACCGAGAGGGTCGGGGGTTCGAAACCCTCACTGCCTACCATCCTTGCTAAAGCAAGGATGTATTTGATGCAGATCCAATGGACTGCCTAGCTCTAGAAGCTACAAAGCAAAAACTTAAAGGCTAAAAAATGATTACCTGGAATAACAATACACTCAAAGTAACTGCCGCTTTCATTCCCAAATTTTTGTGGTCAACAGCTTCAATTGACGTGTCCATCAATGGAAGACGGGTTCTTGCAACAGGTGGACCTTTGAAACGCACCGGGGTTTGTCTCGCCAATTTTTGTGAAGATCGGAATATTCATAAAATTCGGTTGGAATGGGGTAAGGCGGATTGGCGTTGGTTTCCTTACCGCCTTTTTATCGATGATGCTGTTGTAGCAGAATCGAAGGTCTATATAACAAATTGGCCTTTACTTGCTGTGCCTTATACAGCCTTTGTTGTTGCAACGACAGTATTGCAGCATTTTTTGTTGTTTCATCGGCTCTAAGAATATGCTGACATCGGCAGAGTTTGGCTTTGTCGTGTTATATGAAATCTAGCTCCATCATTTCTGATCTTAAGAGCATCGATAAGGGCGTCCAGTTTACAATTCTTATTGCTGCCCTTGGCTATTTTGTTGATGCCTTTGATTTACTGCTTTTTAGCGCTGTGCGTGTTGCAAGCTTAAAAAGCATCGGCGTTCCAGAAAGCGATCTCCTTTCCACCGGCGTGCTTCTCATCAATGTACAGATGGCTGGTTTGGTCCTTGGTGGATTTCTTTGGGGTATTTTGGGTGATAAATTTGGTCGTTTATCAGTCTTGCTGGGGTCCATTTTTATTTATTCAGCTGCCAGTTTTGCTAATGCCTTCGTTGACACTGTGCCTGCTTATACGGTCTGGAGGTTTATTGCTGGCGTAGGGTTGGCGGGCGAGTTAGGCGTTGGTGTGGCGCTAGCGTCAGAGATTATGCCGCAACGTTATCGTGGGTTAGGCACTGCTTTCATTGCAACAATAGGCATGCTGGGTTGTGTTTGCGCGGGCCTCGTTGCTGATCTTATGGATTGGCGTACAGCTTATATAGTCGGGGGTGTTTTGGGGTTCTTGCTTTTGTTCTTACGGATGAGAATGAAAGAATCCAATATGTATCTAACCCTGGCCAAGAAACCCAAAATCAAGCGCGGATCACTTTTGGTTTTATTAAAACCAAAGCCCCTTAAGCGTTATGCGGCTATCATTCTTGTTCCACTCCCTCTTTTGGTCATGCTGTGGATTTTTGTGGCCTTCACTCCCGAATTTGCCAAAGCCCTCGGCATGACGGCTGTGGTTCAAACAGGTAAAGCGATCATGTTTGCTTATATCGGTATGACCATTGGCGATGCTGCAAGCGGGATCGTTAGTCAGTTGTGGCATAGCCGTAAAAAGGCGATCGTGCTTTTTATCGGTATGTTGGCGGCAGCTGCATTTATCCATTTGACGCAAAACCATGATTCAGCCCAAATGTTTTATGCTTCTTGTTTGCTCATGGGCATTACAGGTGGTTACTGGATTTTGGTTATTCAGATGGCTGCTGAGCAGTTTGGTACGAATCTACGGGCGACGGTTGCCACAAGCGTTCCGACGATGGCGCGCGGCGCTCTCTTGATTCCCATGACTATGGCTTTTAAGGCTTTGGTTCCAGTTTGGGGCGTTATTTACAGCGGGGCAGCCATTATGGCGTTAACCTTGGTCCTGGCTTTAGTGGGGCTATATTGCCTCAAAGAGAGCTTTAATGCCGATCTCGATTTTGTTGATTAATAGTCAAAAACCAACAATTCGTTGACGTAGGGGTCATAATATCCTAATGAGAGCGCCCTTAATGCTTCTAAGAAGCGGGTGTAGCTCAGTTGGTTAGAGCGTCGGCCTGTCACGCCGAAGGCCGCGGGTTCAAGTCCCGTCACTCGCGCCATTTTTGGCCAGTAGAATTCCTTACAATTGGTTCCGAAAAAGGCGCCGGCAGGCTTTTCTGCAATAGGTGTGCAAAGACTTATCCACAGGCAAGTTTTCACCTTGATTTTATAGGCTAACGGGATGATGTTCCGTGCAGAATCCTGTTGTTAACCAGTCTATTTTTAAACCTAAATAAGGTCCGCCGTGGCGACAGCCCTAGCCCTCGAATATTTGCCCATTTTGATGTTCCTGGGCATTGCTGCTTTTATAGCTTTAGCAGCCGTTGGATTATCCTTCATTGTAGCGAAGCAAAAGCCCGATAGTGAGAAGAACTCGGCCTACGAATGCGGCTTTCCGGCATTTGATGATGCGCGCGCTAAGTTTGATGTACGTTTTTATCTTGTAGCTATTCTTTTCATTATTTTTGATTTGGAAATTGCCTTCCTTTTCCCGTGGGCAATTGCTCTCGGCGATATCGGTATGGAAGGCTTTTGGTCGATGATGATTTTCCTCGGCGTGTTAACCGTTGGGTTCATTTATGAATGGAAGAAGGGGGCGCTAGAATGGGAGTAATCGATCCCAAGCGTTACGCTGCAGCTGAAGCAACTGCCAAGCAACTAGGTGAGGTGCTGCAGGATAAAGGTTTTGTCATGGCCAAACTGGATGACTTGCTGGCGTGGGCCCGTACAGGATCAATGTGGCCAATGACTTTTGGTCTGGCCTGCTGTGGCGTGGAGATGATCCACGCTTACATGAGCCGTTATGATCTGGATCGTTTTGGCATGATGCCGCGGGCTTCACCGCGTCAGTCTGATGTGATGATCGTTGCGGGCACATTAACCAACAAAATGGCGCCTGCCTTGCGTAAGGTTTATGATCAAATGCCCGAGCCACGGTGGGTCATTTCTATGGGTAGCTGCGCCAATGGCGGTGGTTATTACCATTATTCCTATTCTGTTGTTCGGGGCTGCGATCGTATCGTGCCGGTTGATATTTACGTGCCAGGTTGTCCTCCTTCAGCAGAAGCGTTGCTGTATGGAATTATGCAGCTGCATCGCAAAATTCGTCGCGGCAATAAAGTCATTCGCAGGACGTAAGCATGATAGCTTTGGATCAGCTGCAAACAAAGGTTCAGCTCGCGCTTGGCGGCGATGTTCTGCAATCAGCTATTGAAAAAGGTGAGTTGAGTATCGTTGTGCCACGCACACGCATCTCCGATGTTCTGCTTAAGTTGCGTGATGACCCAGCGATCGCGATGGTCCAATTAATGGACATATGTGGTGTTGATTATCCTGAGCGTCCTGAGCGCTTCGTTGTCGTTTATAATTTGCTGAGCCTAAAACATAATGTTCGGGTTCGTGTCAAAGTGCAAACTGATGAAACATCACCGGTACCTTCTGTTGTTGGGGTGCATAGTGGGGCAGGGTGGTTTGAGCGCGAATGCTGGGATTTATATGGCGTAGCTTTCAGCAACAATCCCGATATGCGTCGCCTTCTAACGGATTACGGTTTTGAGGGACATCCTTTGCGTAAAGACTTTCCGCTTACAGGGTATGTTGAAGTTCGATATGACGAAATGCAAAAGCGCGTAGTTTATGAGCCTGTAAAGCTTGTGCAGGATTTTCGTAACTTTGATTTTCTTAGCCCTTGGGAAGGCATGACAGGCACTATGCTTCCTGGAGATAATAAGGCTCATATACCCCCGACAGACCCTAAGGCGGTGAAATCATGAGTGATGCCGCTATGAATTGGGATCAAGTTACAACAACTGAATCTGGTAAAAAAATTCGTCCTTTTACGATGAATTTTGGGCCGCAACATCCAGCAGCGCACGGTGTTCTGCGTCTCATTCTTGAGATGGATGGTGAAATTGTTGAGCGCGCCGATCCGCATATTGGCCTTTTACATCGCGGCACTGAAAAATTGATTGAATACAAAACGTATTTGCAGGCGATCCCATATTTTGATCGCCTCGATTATGTTTCACCTATGTGCCAAGAGCATGCCTTTGCTTTGGGTGTTGAAAAATTACTGGGTATTACGGCGCCTTTGCGCGCCCAGTACATACGCGTCATGTATTCAGAGATTACGCGCATCTTAAATCATATCCTTAACATCACGACATTCGCGATCGATCTTGGTGCTGTAACGCCATCCTTATGGGGTTTTGAAGAGCGCGAAATTCTCATGGAATATTATGAGCGTGCCAGTGGCGCGCGTATGCATGCTAATTATTTCCGTCCTGGTGGTGTTCATCAGGATTTACCCGCAGGTTTGACGGATGATATTTGGGAATACACGGAACGTTTCCCGAAGTTTCTTGCTGATGTTGAGGAATTACTTACCGAAAATCGCATCTTTAAGCAGCGTACGGTTGATATTGGTGTTGTGAGTAAGGAGCAGGCGCTGGATTGGGGCTTTACGGGCCCGATGTTGCGCGCATCAGGTGTGCCTTGGGATTTGCGTAAATCGCAGCCCTATGATGTTTACGACAAAATGGATTTTGATGTTCCAGTTGGCAAAACTGGCGACTGTTACGCGCGTTATTTATTGCGTTTAGAGGAAATGCGCCAAGCGAACAAAATTATTCGCCAATGTCTTAAGGAAATGCCTGCAGGTGCTGTGATGGTTCAAGATCACAAGATTTCGCCACCTAAGCGCGCCGATATGAAAACATCGATGGAAGCTCTCATCCATCACTTTAAATTATACACCGAAGGTTATCATGTGCCTGCTGGTGAGACCTATACGGCCGTGGAAGCGCCGAAAGGTGAATTTGCGGTTTATCTCGTGTCTGATGGAACCAATCGTCCGTATCGCTGCAAAATTCGTGCGCCAGGTTTCGCTCATCTTCAAGGCACTGACTTCATGTGTAAGGGCCACATGCTGGCTGATGCTGTGGCTATTATTGGTAGTATGGATGTTGTGTTTGGGGAGATTGACCGGTGAGTGCTGTGAAAACAGTTGAGCAACCCAAAAGCTTTACGTTTACGGATGACAATCTGAAGCGTGCTAAGGCGATTATTGCTAAATACCCAGAAGGTCGTCAGGCCAGTGCTGTCATTCCACTTCTTGATATTGCACAACGTCAGTCAGGAAACTGGTTGCCACGCGCTGCTATTGAATATGTAGGCGAGATGTTGGAGATGCCTGAGATACGTGTTTATGAAGTTGCTACCTTCTACACGATGTTTAATTTGCAGCCTGTTGGTCAACATTTTATTCAAGTTTGTACAACAACACCCTGCTGGCTACGTGGCTCTGCAGACATTGTGAAAGCCTGCAAAGATAAGCTGCATATTGATAAAGGTGAGACAACCTCTGATGGTAAATTTAGCCTGACGGAAGTGGAGTGTTTGGGTGCTTGTGTTAACGCACCGATGGTTCAAATCAATGATGATTTCTTCGAGGATTTAACGCCTGAATTGATGACTAAACTGATTGACGATTTAGCGGCGGGTAAAAAGCCCGATGTTGGATCGCAAACGGGTCGCCGTGGCTCTTGTGCGCAAAAGGGGCCAACTAGCTTAAAAGACAAGGTGAAGGCGTAATCATGTTGGAAGATAAAGATCGTATATTCACCAACCTATATGGTTTTGAGCATTGGGGCCTCGAAGCTGCGAAAAAGCGTGGCGTTTGGAGCGGCACAGCTGATCTCATCAAAAAAGGTCAGCCTTGGGTTATTGAGGAAACAAAGAATTCAGGTTTGCGTGGTCGTGGCGGTGCAGGTTTCCCAACTGGCATGAAATGGTCGTTTATGCCGAAGCCGTCTGATAAGCCACATTATCTGGTTGTGAATGCTGACGAGTCTGAGCCTGGTACCTGTAAGGACCGCGATATCCTGCGTTACGATCCTCATCGTTTGCTCGAAGGTATTTTGCTGGGTTGTTTTGCGATTAATGCGCACGCTTCCTATATATACATTCGCGGTGAATTTTATAACGAAGCATCCAATATGCAAAAGGCGATAGATGAAGCCTATGCAGCGGGTTTGCTGGGTAAAAATGCTGCTGGCTCTGGATGGGATTGTGACGTTTATCTACATCGTGGCGCTGGCGCCTATATTTGTGGGGAAGAAACAGCCCTCATGGAAAGTCTTGAGGGCAAAAAAGGCCAGCCGCGCAACAAACCACCATTTCCTGCTGGTGCGGGTCTATATTCATGCCCGACGACTATCAATAATGTTGAAACCATCGCTGCTGTACCAGAAATTTTAAAGCGCGGCGCGAGTTGGTTTACTGGTTTTGGCCGTCCCAAAAACAGTGGCACGAAGCTTTATTGTATCTCGGGCCATGTCGAACAACCCTGCAATGTTGAAGAAGCAATGAGCATTCCTTTGAAAGAGCTTATTGAAAAACATGCGGGCGGCGTGCGCGGAGGTTGGGATAATTTGTTAGCTATCATTCCGGGCGGTTCTTCAACACCGCTTTTGCCAAAAGAAATTTGTGACACAGTATTGATGGATTTTGATGCTTTACGTGAAGTGAAGTCAGGACTTGGAACTGCTGGCGTCATTGTCATGGATAAATCAACCGATGTGATTTATGCCATTGCACGATTGGCACATTTTTATATGCACGAAAGTTGTGGCCAGTGCACGCCTTGCCGTGAAGGTACGGGTTGGATGTGGCGTGTCATGCAACGCATGGTAAGAGGCAATGCCACGGTTGAAGAAATTGATACATTGATGGATGTAACCAAGGAAATTGAGGGCCATACCATTTGCGCACTTGGTGATGCGGCAGCATGGCCTATTCAAGGACTTATTCGTCATTTCAAGCCACAAATGATTGAGCGCATTGAGCAATACCGTAAGACTGCGAGGGCTGCGTAATGCCTAAACTCACAATTGATGGTATCGAACTTGAAGTTGCACCTGGTACGTCTGTGCTTCAAGCGTGCGAGCAGTTGGGTATTGAAGTCCCGCGCTTTTGTTATCACGACAAATTAAGCGTGCCGGCTAATTGTCGGATGTGCTTGGTCGAAATAGAGAAAACACCTAAGCCTGTAGCGTCCTGCGCTATGCCTTGTGGTGACGGCATGATTGTACATACCGATACGCCAATGGTGTTTAAGGCACGTAAGGGCGTTATGGAAATGCTCCTGATCAATCATCCTCTTGACTGTCCTATTTGTGATCAGGGCGGTGAGTGTGATTTGCAAGATCAGGCTATGGGTTATGGTTTTGATCGCAGCCGCTATGAAGAAAATAAACGTGCTGTGAAGGACAAGGATCTTGGTCCTCTCGTTAAGACTGTAATGACGCGTTGTATTCATTGCACGCGCTGTGTTCGCTTTGCAGACGAAATTGCTGGAACGCCAGAGCTTGGCGGCTTATTCCGCGGCGAAAAAATGGAAATTAGCAATTTGCCTCATCCATTGACGTCTGAATTATCTGGAAACTTGATAGATATTTGTCCTGTTGGGGCTTTGACCAACAAGCCTTTATCATTTGGCTATCGTCCGTGGGAATTCCGTAAGACTGAAAGCATCGATGTGCTTGATGCTATTGGTAGCAATATTCGCGTCGATGCCCGCGGAAATGAAGTGATGCGAATTTTGCCGCGTCTTAATGAAGATGTGAATGAAGAGTGGATCAACGATAAAACACGTTTTGCTTGCGATGGCCTCAAGCGTCAAAGATTGGACCAACCTTATGTACGCCGCGATGGCAAATTGCGGTCCGCATCATGGGCGGAAGCTTTTACAAGCATTGCTAATCGTCTAAAGGAAACATCGCCTGGTCGCATTGCCGCTATCGCAGGTGATTTGGTTGATTGCGAAAGCATGTTTGCATTGAAGTCGCTGATGCAGGCTTTGGGCTCTCCTAACTTGGATTGCCGTCAAGATGGGTCGGATTATGACGTATCGTCACGCGCTGCCTACATTATGAACAGCGGCATCGCAGGCATTGAGCAGGCGGATGCGATCCTATTGATTGGGACCAATCCACGTCATGAAGGTGCGATGATTAATGCGCGCATTCGTAAACGTTGGCTACGCGGCGGCATGCGTGTTGGTATGATCGGATCGCAAGTTGATCTGGGATATCCTTACCGTCATCTTGGAAATAGTGCAGCTGCCCTTGCCGATCTGATGACTGGCAAGCATGAGTTTGCCAAGATTCTGCAAAACGCTAAGAAACCAATGGTTATTGTGGGGGCAGGTGCGCTCACACAGGGTTTGCAATTCGCTGTACGTGAATTGGCTGATAAATTTAATATGATTCAGCCGGATTGGAATGGCTTCAATGTCATGCAATTGGTTGCATCGCGTGTTGGAGGTATAGATCTTGGTTTCTTGCCGCAAGCTGGTGGTATGGGAACGAAGGCTATTCTAGATGCTGCTGATGTTGGCAAGATGGATCTCGTTTGGCTTTTAGGTGCAGATGAGCTCGAGTTTCAAAAACTCAATAAGAGTTTTGTTGTCTATCAAGGCCATCATGGTGACAAAGGTGCTCACATTGCGGATGTTGTTTTGCCAGGCGCCGCTTACACAGAAAAGAACGCTCTCTATGTTAACACCGAAGGTCGTCCACAGTTGGCGCAGCAAGCTGTGTTCCCACCTGGCCAAGCCCGTGAGGATTGGGCGATCATCCGTGCGTTTTCAGAAGTCATTGGCAAAGCTTTACCCTTCGATAATCTGACGCAGCTCCGCGCTAAAATGATAGTAGCTGCACCAACCTTGGCCGCTATAGGTCAAATTGCAAAGGCTGAATGGAAAGCGTTTGGTAAAAAAGGTGAAGTTGCAAAAGATTTCACATCCTTGATTGACAATTTTTATATGACGGACCCCATCAGTCGCGCTTCAGTCACTATGGCAAATTGCACCAAAGAAATTCTGCCCTATATCAGCGCGGAGGCGGCAGAATGAACGAATTTTGGGTAACATATGCATGGCCAGCCTTGTGGATCGTGATCAAGATTGTTTTGATCATTGCGCCCTTGCTGGGGGCTGTTGCCTATCTCACTTATGCTGAACGTAAAGTGATGGCCGCTATGCAGATGCGTCGTGGCCCGAATGTTGTCGGCCCACTTGGGCTACTGCAACCTATTGCCGACGGCATTAAATTGCTGGGCAAAGAAACGATTATTCCGACCGGTGCCAATGTTGTGCTTTTCCTGGGCGCACCAATGCTAACTTTCTTTTTGGCACTGTCAGCATGGGCGGTTATTCCGTTTCAGCCTGGCATTGTCTTGTCCGATATCAATGTTGGCATTCTTTATTTATTTGCCATTTCATCGCTAGGCGTTTACGGGATTATCATCGCTGGCTGGGCTTCCAACTCAAAATATTCATTCCTGGGTGCCTTGCGTTCCGCGGCACAAATGGTCTCTTACGAAGTCTCGATTGGCCTCGTTATCATTACTGTCCTCTTATGCGTAGGCTCACTTAATCTTACAAAAATTGTTGAAGCCCAAAAAGACGGCTGGTTTGTTTTCACCATTCTATTCCCGATGTTTATTGTCTTTTTTATCTCAGCACTGGCTGAAACTAACCGTCACCCTTTTGATTTGCCCGAAGGGGAATCCGAACTCGTAGGTGGGTTTAATACCGAATATTCTTCTATGGCTTTTGCCCTCTTTTTCCTGGGCGAATATGCCAATATGATTTTACTCAGCGCCATGACATCCATTTTGTTTTTGGGTGGTTGGCTTCCCATTCATCACAGTCTGGATTTCATTCCTGGGTTTATATGGTTTGCAGCAAAAATTTGCTTCTGCCTGTTTATTTTTCTGTGGGCACGCGCCACCTTGCCGCGTTACCGTTATGACCAGCTGATGCGCATTGGTTGGAAATGGTTTTTGCCTTTCTCTCTTCTTTGGGTTGTCTTAGTCGCGGGTTATCTCGTGGCTTTTGATAAACTCCCACATTTGTGAGGAGGGGATATGGGTAACAGTCATAGAGATTTTATTGTTAATGGGCGGCCAATGGTAAGCAGCTTTGTACAAACATCAGCTCGTTTTGATGATATTGGTTTTGCGCGCGTGGCTAATGATCTAGCGACATCTCATGCGGGTGTTCTTTCGCGGTCATGCACATTGTGTCAGCGACCAACCAGTGAACATGGGGCGGGCGGCTCAAGATGGTGCCCTGTCGAAGGGTTGGATAAGGCTTAAACATGATCAAGCGATTTAAAAACCTCTTCCTCTATGAAATTGTGCGCGGCTTCGCGCTGACTTTTTTCTATATGTTTAAGCGTAAGGTAACGCTGAACTATCCTTATGAAAAAGGCCCGCTTAGTCCGCGGTTCCGTGGTGAGCATGCCTTGCGCCGTTATCCCAATGGTGAAGAGCGTTGTATTGCGTGCAAATTGTGTGAGGCTATATGTCCAGCACAGGCCATTACAATTGAATCTGAGCCTCGCGATGACGGTAGTCGCCGTACAACACGCTACGATATTGATATGACGAAATGCATTTATTGCGGCCTATGCCAAGAAGCATGTCCTGTTGATGCGATCGTTGAGGGGCCTAACTTCGAGTACTCAACAGAGACGCATGAAGAGTTGCTTTATAATAAAGAACGATTGCTGGCCAACGGTGATCGTTGGGAAGCAGAAATTGCTGCGAACCTAGCTGCAGATGCGAGGTACAAGTAGACCATGGTTCAAGACATCATCTTTTATATGTTTTCTGCTGTGTTGCTCACCTCGGCTGTGATGGTTATTGCTTCGCGCAACCCTGTCCATGCCGTTCTTTTTTTAATCCTTTGTTTCTTCAATGCGGCTGGTTTGTTCGTGCTCATGGGGGCTGAGTTTATCGCCTTTATCCTTGTCATTGTGTATGTGGGCGCTGTTGCTGTTCTCTTCCTCTTTGTTGTGATGATGCTTGATATCAATTTCCGGGAGCTACGGCAGGGCTTTACTCGCTATTTGCCAATAGGGGCTACAGTTGGTCTCATCCTACTGGTGCAATTAGTCATGGCGAGTAGTGCTTGGATATTTAATCCAAAAGGCCTTGTGCAAATGGTACCGCAAACGCCAATCGATGTAGATAACAGTCGGGCTATTGGCCAAGTTCTATACACAGATTACTTTTTTCCCTTTCAAGTATCTGGCTTGATCCTTTTAGTCGCAATGATTGGTGCGATTGTTTTGACGTTGCGTGATCGTAAAGATGCTAAGCGCCAGCGCGTGACCCAACAAATGGATCGTAAAATCAGCGATGTTATTGAAGTCGTTAAAGTTGAAAGCGGGAAGGGCGTTATATGACTATAGGCCTAAACCATTTTCTGACCGTGGCAGCCATTCTCTTTACGATTGGCGTGCTGGGCATTTTTGTTAATCGCCGCAACGTCATTGTTATTTTAATGTCGATTGAATTGATGTTGCTTGCGGTCAATATTAATTTTGTCGCGTTTTCTGTCTACCAGGCCAATCTTGTGGGCCAGGTCTTTACAATGATTGTACTGACAGTTGCAGCGGCAGAAGCTGCGATTGGTCTTGCCATCCTTGTCGTCTACTTCCGCAACCGCGGTAATATTGCGGTTGAAGATATTAATTTGATGAAGGGTTAGCATGATCTTCTCACCCGAAATTATTGCTGTCTTCTTGCCGTTACTTGGCGCGTTTATTGCCGGCCTTTTTGGTCGACTGATCGGTGACCGCGCATCACAATTTGTGACCTGTGCCTGCATGTTGGTTGCGGCTGGTTATTCAATTCAGATTTTTAATAATGTAGCGCTTCATCATCAGGTTATTGATCGCACACTCCTTCATTGGATCGACAGCGGTAGCTTTAAGGTCGATTGGGCCCTGCATATAGACACACTTACGGCCATTATGTTGGTCGTTGTGAATGGTGTGTCGTCCATGGTGCATGTTTATTCAGTTGGCTATATGAGCCACGATAAAAGCATTCCACGCTTTATGTCCTATTTGAGCCTGTTTACTTTCTTCATGCTTATGTTGGTGACGTCGAATAATTTGGTGCAGATGTTCTTTGGTTGGGAAGGTGTTGGCCTTGCCTCTTATCTGCTCATTAATTTTTGGTTTGAAAAAACCAGTGCCAACAATGCTGCTATCAAAGCCTTCCTGGTAAATCGTGTTGGTGATTTTGGTTTTGTGCTTGGCATATTCGGTTGTTTCCTGCTGTTTGGATCAGTTGATTTTGCTTCTATGTTTGCTAAGGCGCCGCAATTGGCAACGGTTGAGATGATCTTTATGGGTCATGCTGTGCCTGCCTTAACAACGGTTTGTTTGTTGCTATTTGTTGGTGCGATGGGCAAATCAGCCCAGCTAGGTCTGCATACATGGTTGCCCGATGCGATGGAGGGCCCAACTCCGGTTTCTGCTCTTATTCACGCAGCAACCATGGTGACAGCAGGCGTCTTCATGGTGGCACGTTTATCGCCGATTTTTGAATATGCTCCTGACGCTCTCATGGTTGTGGCTTGCGTTGGAGCTTTCACAGCGATCATTGCTGCTAGCATTGGGTTAACCCAATTCGATATTAAGCGTGTGATCGCTTATTCAACTATGAGCCAGCTTGGCTATATGTTTTTTGCGCTTGGTGTGTCGGCATATTCGGCAGCGATCTTCCATTTAATGACACATGCTTTCTTTAAAGCGCTTTTGTTCTTGGGTGCTGGCTCAGTTATTCATGCGCTTTCAGGTGAACAGGATATGCGTAAGATGGGCGGCATTTGGAAGATTATTCCTTTTACGTACGCCTTTATGTGGATTGGCTCCTTGGCACTTGCTGGTATTGGCTTGCAGCATGTCTTTGGCTTCGCCGGGTTTTATTCCAAGGATTTGATTTTAGAATCTGCTATCGGCAGTCACACATGGTTTGGCACTATGGCTTACACTCTTGGAGTCTTAGCTGCATTTATGACCGCCTTTTATTCTTGGCGCCTCATCATCTTGACGTTCCACGGTAGATCACGTGCTGACCATCATGCTTTAGAACATGCGCATGAATCTCCATGGATTATGTTGGGCCCACTTGTGCCTTTGGCCATTGGTGCGATCTTTGCAGGTTGGTATGCCTTTGATTGGTTCGGTGGCGAGGGCAGGGAGGCTTTCTGGGGTAAAGCTATTCTCGTCTTGCAGGGGCATGATTCAATTGAAGCCGCACATCACATACCAGAATGGCAGAAGTGGCTGCCGTTGGTTGGTGCTGCGATACCGGGTATTGTTTTGGCTTACGTCTTTTATTGGTGGAAGCCAGAGCTTCCTAGCAAGATGGTGCGTAGTTTAGGCCCTCTCTATCGCCTGGTCTTTAATAAGTACTATTTTGACGAGCTTTATGATCGCGTCTTTGTTCGTACGTCACGTCGTCTTGGAGAGATATTCTGGCATGGCGGTGACGACGGCTTTATTGATCGCTTTGGTCCTGATGGTTTTGCGGCCTCTGCCGTGCGTATTGCTCGCCGTATTAGTGCTCTTGAGACGGGATATGTTTATCACTACGCCTTTGCCATGGTCATTGGCGTTGCAGCCTTTGTAACTTGGTTCTGGGTGAAATCATGAAAAAACATACCGGACATATAGCTTTAGTTATCGCACTTGTTGCTTTGGCCTTAACATTTGTGAACCCTAAGAAGACTGTCCATGAAATTCAAAATGATGTGACCAAGGCTGAAACGGCTTTTGAGCGTATTATGCGTACCAACACAATTCGCTGCGGCTATTATATATCGCCTGCACTTGTGATGCGTGATCCCAATACAGGCGCTATGTCTGGGGCTATCGTGGATTATGTGAATGCTTTAGGTGAAGCGCTCAAGCTCAACGTCGTTTGGCAAGAAGAGATTAATCTTGGCACTTATCTAGAAGATTTAAAAAGTGGAAAGTATGACGTTGAATGTTCAGGAGGCTGGCCCAATGCCTTGCGCGGCAAGCAAGCTGATTATTCAACGCCAATTTATTATTTTCCGTTTTATGCGGCCGTCCGAGCTGACGATCATCGCTTTGACAACAACTATGAAGCTATGAATGTGCCTGAGGTAAAAATTGCCGGACAAGATGGCGGCACTAACGCACTTATTCGTATTAAGCGTTTTCCTAAGGCGACAGCCGATGATTTGCCTGGTCTAGCGCCTGCCGCAGATACCTTAATGGAAGTCGTCAATAATAAAGCTGATGTCACTTTTGCAGATCACGCCACAATTGTTGCGTTTAGCAAGAGCAATCCTGGAAAAATACGTAAGCTTGAAGGTGCTCCGGTTCGCATTATTCCCACCAACTTAAGTTTTGCTCCTGGGGAATTTCGCTTACAGCAGATGATCAATACGGCGACCCATGAATTGATCTTTGATGGTGTGATAGATCGCATTCTTGATAAGTATGAGCCGGAACCAGGAGCTTTCCTGCGTGTCGCGCCGCCTTACGCTATTTCTGAAAAACCGAAAGCACCCTGATGTCGACCTGGCCCATTCTTAGTATTGTTACGTTTCTACCGCTCATTGGCGCACTGCTTATCATGCTGTTTGTACGCAATGATGATAGCAACAAGGCGGCCGTTAGAACGGGTCAGCAGATAGCCTTATGGACTTCGCTCATAACATTTGGCTTATCACTTTGTATTCTCAAACATTTTGATCCAGCCAATACAGGCTTTCAGCTTATGGAAAGGCTGGTTTGGATTCCCTCTTTCAATATTGCCTACATCAAGGGTGTAGATGGCATCTCTGTTTGGTTTGTACTCATTTCAACCCTCCTGACACCTATATGCATTCTTTCAGCGATTGGTGGTGTTAAAAAACGCGTAAAAGAATTCATGATTGCTCTCTTGGTTTTAGAGACCATGATGGTTGGAATGTTTACTGCACTTGATTTCGTGCTGTTTTACTTCTTTTTTGAAGGTGTCTTAATCCCGATGTTTCTTATCATCGGCGTATGGGGTGGAGAAAAGCGTACCTACGCAGCTTATAAATTCTTCCTCTACACTTTCCTCGGCTCCGTTTTGATGCTGGTTGCAATTTTTGCCATGGTTATTCATGTCGGAACCACTGACATGACGGCGATGCTTGGCAATAAGTTTCCGAAAGAAATGGCGATTTGGTTGTGGCTAGCTTTCTTTGCTTCTTTCGCTGTCAAATGCCCCATGTGGCCATTTCATACGTGGTTGCCTTACGCACACGTCGAAGCGCCGACAGCAGGTTCAGTTATCCTTGCCGGTGTATTGTTGAAGATGGGTGGCTACGGTTTCATACGAATTTCTATGCAAATGTTGCCTACGGCCAGTGAGTATTTTGCACCCCTTGTTATGATCCTTAGTCTGGTTGCGATTGTTTACACATCGCTTGTCGCTTTAGTGCAAACCGATATGAAAAAGCTGATTGCTTATTCTTCTGTTGCGCATATGGGTTTTGTCACGTTGGGCATTTTTAGTATGAACCAACAGGGGCTTGATGGGGCAATGATCGTAATGATTTCACATGCCTTTGTGTCAGGTGCTCTCTTTTTATGCGTTGGCGTGGTTTATGATCGTTTGCATACGCGTGAAATTTCACGCTATGGCGGCATGGCCATTAACATGCCGCGTTATGCTCTCGTCTTTATGATTTTTATGCTGGCTTCCGTGGGTTTGCCGGGCACCAGCGGCTTTGTAGGTGAATTTCTAGCTCTTCAAGGTGCTTTTCTTGCCAATAGCTATTACGCGTTTATTGCAGCTACAGGTGTTGTCTTAGGTGCTGCCTACATGCTTTGGCTCTATCGTCGTTTGTTTTATGGAGTTCTCGACAAAGCTGATGTTAAAGCTATGCCTGATTTAAATGCGCGTGAATATGCCATGTTTGTGCCACTGATTGCTCTCGTGCTTGTCCTTGGTATTTATCCCGCAAGCTTCCGTGATCTATTCGCGCCAACGGTTGCTAAATTGCTGAGCAACTACCAGACAGAAATTAAAGGCGGCTAATATGGATCACGCACATTCCTTTGTGATTATTATGCCTGAGCTGATTATCGCTGTTTTTGCGCTTTTACTTCTCATTGCTGGAGCCGTATGTGGCAATCGTGTTTCAAAGCAAGTAGGCATGCTTGCCATTTTGGGGATGATCGTAAGTGGCTTTATGATGTTATCCCCTTTACGTCTCGATTTATTGCATGGTGGAAACATACCTGTTTTCGCTTTTGGTAATATGTTTGTTGATGATCCTTTTGCCCGTTTTGTAAAAGTAATTTTGCTGATTGCTTCGTCGCTATCGATTTTGTTGTCCTGGTCTTATCTCAAGCAAGAAAAATTAGAGCAGCCTGAATATCCAGTCCTCATTTTGTTTGCGACCTTGGGTATGATGATGATGGTTTCTGCTTCTGATTTCATGTCTTTGTATGTAGGGCTGGAATTGCAGAGTCTTGCGCTCTATGTGATGGCGGCCTATCAGCGGGATAATCTTAAATCGAGTGAATCTGGTCTAAAATATTTCGTTCTGGGCGCTTTATCCTCAGGTCTTATTCTGTATGGAATTTCTCTTCTCTACGGATATACGGGCACGACAAGCTTTGTCTCAATGGCTTTTGCAATTCGTGAGGTTTCACCAGCTCCAATTGGGGTCACGATAGGGCTAGTTTTTGTTTGTGCTGCGGTGGCTTTTAAAATTGCTGCTGTGCCATTCCATATGTGGACGCCTGATGTTTATGAAGGGGCTCCTACGCCGGTCACAGCTTTCTTTTCAGCAGCACCTAAAGTGGCAGCGCTAGCTC
>JBASWO010000141.1:0-4309 GCA_049276515.1 Alphaproteobacteria bacterium | reverse complement strand
AGCAGGTTGCGTTGTGGCAGGCTTTACAGGGCTTGGTGGCAAAGAATATGCCCATGAGCAAAACGGCTTTTGGGCATCTGAAGACGATTTTCCTACATGTGTAGCCAATCTGAAAAAAGCTGTGGATCTCAGCCTTACAGATCATAAAAACTACAGTGAGGCTGCTACAAAGACGGTTAAGGCCTATACGCCACAAACCTTTAAACAAGCCGTTAAAGAGGCATGGTCAAAGATATTGGCTTGACGTGACTTTATTTTCGTATTTGGATTTCTGTGGTTTTTAAGAAATCTAATATTCGGGTTGAGATATGAGTATTGATGATTTTGATTTAGCTGCACGTGCAACGGTCAGCTCTATAGCTACCGCTAAAGCTTTAGCAGGAAATGCTTTGGCTCAATGGTGGGCTAACTATGAACTCCTAAAAGCTCATTATGAACAACATCAGCATTATGTTTTTACAAAAAAAGCAGAGGCCTTAGCAGCGATAGCAGGCCAAATACGTCGAAGCTGGAATGATGGAAAGTTGAATGAGGACCAAATTGCAGCTTTGAAGAAAATAAATTTCCCGCGCACGGCCGTTACAGGGATCGCAGCTGCCGTAGCTGTAAGACCGCCCCCTGCAGATGTTGCACGCTTAGTAAAATTACGTGAGCTTATAGCGAGCGGTTCTCCTGCTGAAGAGATAAAGAAAGAAGCTGCAACGCTTGAATCGAAATTAAGAACCCGATACAGAGCCGGCACCTTATCACCCGTTCATGCAGAAAGGTTAGGTTTGCAGTAATCCTTACTTTATGACGGATCTAGGCTGGAACCCTGCCTAACACCCCTAATAAATATTCCTTGTGTTTCGGCTTGGTTTTAGCCATTTTACGCGCCTTCCTCGACATGTGGGGCCATAGCTCAGCTGGGAGAGCGCAACAATGGCATTGTTGAGGTCAGGGGTTCGATCCCCCTTGGCTCCACCAACTTTCTATACACCCGCTGGCTGTGGTTGAGGCAAAAGTTGGCCCATCACACGCCGCAACGGGGTGGCCTCATCAATAGTTTTAGCCAGTTCTGGTTTATGACTTAGTGCAGCCTTCATGGCAGCACCAAAGGCATGTCTATCATTATCTATAACTTCGGCCGAAACACCTTTTGTCATAACTCTCAGTCGGCTTTCTGTAACTAAGGCTGGATATCTTTCAAAGAGTTTTGTGATAAAAGCATAGGCATGATGATTGTCCTCAGTGCCTGATGCAAAGCTTTGCGTTTCTGCCCAAACAGCAACAGCCAGCTGTGGACGCGCATCCAGGATGGGTAGTAGTTTTTCTGCAAGCTCATGATATTTATCTGCTGCATGAGCTCTTCTCGTAATAGCTCTCATCATATTTGCAGAAATCAATGTAGGTTTTATCTCTGCAACCTTCGTTACAATATTGATAACACCCTTTATGGCTGTACCATGGCTATCGTCCTCATGAGACAAATGTAAAAGGGCCTGATCAAGTACGGCCTTCGCTAAATCAGGCCTTACGTCTAAAATGCCTCTCATGATTCTTCGATGTTGAACCAATAGCTGGCCATCAGTTTCCTGAGATGCTGCTATTGCCTCTAAAATAATCTCAGCAAGATCAGGGCGCTTCTCTAAAAATGCATCTACAATTCCTGAAAGACTTTACAAATAATCATCTTTCGTGGTCGCGGCTTTACGTACGGCATTTTGGATATAGTCAGCATCGCCAAAAGAAGGCTGCGCATTCAGCATATGCTTATAGGCAAGATAGATGCTCTCGCCATCATAACCGTCCTTTAACTCAGCTGTACTCAAAATACTTGTTGCCACCCTTAACAGTTTTGGATCGATAACGGCGAGTTTGGCCACATGAAGATATCTGCGTAAATTGCGCAATGATCTCGTATGACATTTTTGAATAAGTCCCAAAACAGCCTTGGCCAACTCGGGTTTTAATGTGGCAACTTCTAGCAGAACGTCAAAGTGCTCAAAACTACCAGCTCTCATAATTCTCGTTTGTTCTGCTTTAGTCTTACGTCTAAAAGCAGAAGGCTCTGTAAGAATTTCATAAGCAGGATCAATTAAATCAGGCCGTTGGGTCAATATATCTTTGAGAAGAAGATCGCCAAAATACTGGTTTCTATAATCGCCATGATAAGACCATTGATGTGATCCCCGGTAATCCATAACGAGGCCTGCTAGATTTTTTACAAATTCAACAGTGATGGCTGTCGGAGCATGTTGAAGAACCGATTCGAAAAGATGCAGACCAGCTCTCTTCAAGGCAAAATCTTCGCCGATATTGTTTAAATCAAACTTTTGCTCAATTTCGGCAAAAACAGCAGCACCAAACTCAGGGCGTTTTGCCAAGAGTTCATCCATATGACGGGTTTCTTGGTAGTTAGAATCTGGATATTGAAGTAAGAGCCCCGCAAGTTTTACCGCAACGGCCTCATCAAATACGCCGCTTGCATGTTCAGTGATAGTTGGAAGAAGGCTATAGGGCGGTCTATTGTTACCCTTTCTCGTATCCAGAATTTGATGAAGCTCTTCTGTTGAAATGACGTCAGGATGTTTTTTAATAATTTCTTGAGCCGCCCAAGAATACCCATCTGGATACCTAATATATTCAGGCAAAATACTTTTCCAAAGTGCAGCCGCGAGATCCGGCCGACCCTCTAGAATCATCGTAAAAATTGGAGATTTAGCTTTCTGAGATTCAGAACGAGAGTCTGAAAATACTGCTGTTAATTTAGCGATAGCCACCAAGTCTTCATCCGTGAATAAATCGGATCGCTGTACTATTAAAAGCTTCACACTTTCTGACCAGCTTTTTATGGCCGCAGCGCCCTCAGGAGGACCCTCTAAAAGAAGTTTTACAACTTCTCTGTTTGCCAAAGACGAGTCAGCACTGACAGCGGCATGCAATAAAGCATATGGTAAAAGAAGGGGTGGATTCCACCGTACTTTTGCTTTGATAGAAAGAATAAGTTGAGGAACTTTGTTTAATGTGGCTTCAGCTAAATCGCGGCGCATACCAAAAACTACGCCCAGCTCATTAACTGTGGGTATAGGATCCATAGCCTGACGATCTTTCAATTGTTCCTTGAGAACAAAGTCAATAACAGCATCAATGATTTGCTCATTGATGAGATTAGGATGACGCTGCTCGATTTCAGCCAACTGGCTTATAAACTGTGTTTTGGCTATTGCGCTTTTTGTAGCTGTGAAAGTTGTTGCAACGAAATCGGCCGTGATATCTTGTTGTGACATATGATTTTCCTAAAAATAAATTGTGGGCGTGAGCCTATTACAGACTGCACGCAAATAAAAATCTGTTTTATGGTTAATATCAGATAGATGTTGGCTTAAAATTTCTTGAGATTCATAGCCTTAGAGAGAGTTTAAAAATGAAACCCACTCCTCTACACGCTTTTGCCAACGATAATGAGTGTTGAAATAATCAACCTGCTCACGTTGTTTTGCCTCATTCTTATCCTGCATTGCCTCCCTAACAGCTTTCGCAAAAAGAGATGCATCAATCAAGGCATCAAAGCGCGTCGGGCTATCAGGATCATCAATCACTATGTGTTTTGCAAAGCCCGAGGCCGTCTCGGGTAAAGCAGCTCTATTGGTCGTGACCACTTTTAAACCTGCCGCCATCGCTTCAATCATGGCGATACACGATGTTTCGGGCCATGGGTTGGGAGCAACAAAAACCGACGCTTCTTTCATCCGACTTATAAGACGGTTTTGCCCCACCATGCCAACATGCGTAATGTTAGGAAGGCTGCGTAGCCAGCCTATATATTGCTCATCTTGCGCTGGATCACCTGATGGGTTGGTATTGCAATAAATCTCCATGCTGAAATCAACTGTCATCTCTCTTAGGTGATCAAGGATAGCTGGAAGATGAAAAGCGCCACGCGCGGCACTGCCTGCATACAGCAAAAGCGGTGGCTCTTTCTTCTGTGCAAGGACGGCGTTTGATCCGAACATATTTTCGGCAGCCGGGTTCATCGCATTACGAATGACCGCCTGGGTCCAATATTTTGGAATGTGTTTTTGGTTTATGCGCTGCTGCCATTCGCTCACAAATGCGATGGCATTAAAATCGCCCACAATGGGCACAAGTTTAGGATTAAACGTGCTTTCATGCATCCAGGCTATCAGAGGCGCTTTGGTTGCCTTGCGAACAATCTGCACCATAGGTGACAACCACCGGCCACAAAAAATGACGGCTGTATAAGAAGGATCGGCGAGTTCCGCTATGAGCCGCTCGAGGGGCAAAGACCTTATGCCATGGACACTAT
>JBASWO010000140.1:0-13494 GCA_049276515.1 Alphaproteobacteria bacterium | reverse complement strand
TCTTCATTGCGCGTGCCCGCACGTGTGTTTGTTGATGAACTCACACCAGAGCCCCTATGCAGGCTTTGTGAGTTGAGATCGGCGTCTGTCTTCGTCGAAGAATTGAGACTTGAATCCGTACGCGTACTTGAATTGAGGTTGGGATCAATGCGCGTCGATGAATTCAATTCTGTACTTGTTGAATTACCAATTGAAGCACCATTATTGATGGTACTATCAACGGCACCTGATGCTGCTCCTGTTGCTCCACGAACAGCACCTGTCGCCGCTCCAGTGGCAGCGCCAGTAGTTGCGCCTACTGAAGCGCCTAAGCCTGTACTAGCATTTCCCGTTGCAGCTCCAACTGCTGTTGCCGTTAACACACCCATAGCTATGATAAAGGCTCCACAAATAATGCGTGATGTTGACATATTATATCCTCTCTAGATTGTTGATTTCAGTTTTTTAGCTTCTTCTTTATGCTGCTCAAGTGTTGGTAGTTTTTCTTTTGCAAAATCTTTCAGAGTGTCATTGTCACCCTGCTTGGAATAACCGCGGAACAAGGATATGGCATCATCATGGGCATTATTCTGAGCTTTGACATATTGAGCATCAAAGTCTGTGCCAGAAGCGGCATTGAGTTTATCAAGAATTTTCTGATGTTTACGATCTAGGGCTTGATCTGGTGCTGTAACATTAATACTGCCTGACGCTAACAAGGCCTTCATATCTTCGCTGACTTTGGCATGATCGCTCACCATTTGCTGAGCAAAATCACGCACTTTAGGATCTTGTGATTTTTCTAACGCCAATTGGCTTGACTGTATTTCGAAGAGATTACCAATCGTGGCTTTTTGGACAAAGCTTTGTGACGAACGCGATGCTTGAGCATCAGCTGCCCACATCACAAAGGCAAAAGCGGCAACGACAAGAGCAACAAAAACCAAGGGCCCAAATGTTTCCATCGGACGATTTGGTTTTGGTGGCAATTCCGAAACCGATTGAAAAGGCACTCGATTATGAGGAGTGTTCTCCGAAGAATTATTTTCATATGTCATGGCGCATACTCCTTAGTATTAGAATTGCTGCACCTCAAAAAATTAGATTTTTTTATATAAAAAGTCTGTGCAGAAAATACCCGTAAACATTGCATAAGTTTATCATCAAGATGCTGCATACAAGGATCATCTATTTAAAATTTTAGAGCATGGAAAACTTACGGCATGGTTTTTACTTTGATGACACCAGCGAAACTTTTGCTGGAAAATAAAATGACTTAACTTACTAAGGAGTACAAAATGCCAAATCAAAATGAGCAAGATCAGAACCGCAATGAAAACAATGCGGATCGCGCCAATCAACAAAACAAGCAATTCAAGAACAACGAAGATCGTCCTTCACAGCTAGGCAAAGGTCGTAATCCTGAAGACGAGCGTTCAATGAAGAACAATCAGAACGCAAATCCTTCACAATCAGAAGATGATTCCGAACGTGATGAAGATTCACGCTCAAAAAACCGTTAAGTAACGGATCAAATGGATCAAGGGGCCTAAGGGCCCCTTTTTCTTTGCTCAATCGATAGGAACGGCGTGCACTATTTGGTTTTCTGGTAATTGGAAATCACTTATTTTTGTGATTAATCCCTTTTTCAGGGCTGCCTTAGCGTCCAATGTGTGGCCTGAAACAAAATAATCATCAATTGTGCTCACTTCTAACCGCGTATGTTCTAATAGCAAATCTTTGATGCGCCTATTGTCAGCTTCAATGGACGTCAGTTTTTCTTGCAGTAAACTATTGTTAAATTTACCCTCAGTCAGCTCGCATTTTACATTGTGAATGAGAAAGGTTGCATGAGAAGATGCATAACGCTCATCTCCCGCCATAAACAAAATATTTCCAATAGAATCTACACTCCCAATATTATGCATAATGATTTTATAAGGTAACGCCTTAAGAAGTTCATAGGCCGCCATACCGTGCATAACGGTACCGCCTCCCGTGGTAATAAGGATATAAAGTGTTTCAGTCTTAGGGGGAACTTTGCCAATAGTTGCAGTGAGATTTTTTAGCGAAAGCGCTCGGACTTCACTATAAAAAGCTATATAGGCAGTTTTAGACATAACAATCCCACAGTCCATAAAAAGACTATAGTCACGCGTGGGTCGTAAATTTTCTATCAGTCTTAAGTTTGACGATAGACATATATCTGTGAGTTAAACCTACCAAACATAGGGTTGTCATAGGTTTCAAATGGCTGCCAGGAGCCCATCAACCACACATCATTAGCTACAACCAGAGCTTGGGGCTTTAATTCTGCATGCAATTTCTCACTTACGCGGCTGATAATATTTTCTGTGAGGTAGGTCAGAACAACATCAGTCTGAGAACAATCATAGGTCCAGAAATCAACGCGTCTATAACTCAGGTTTTTTGTCCCGGTTAATTTCTGTCGCAGAACAGAATTGAACCAGGGGAAAAATGAAATTTCGATACCTATAACTTTTGCATGTGGCAAAGCTTTAGCGACGCGCCAAGCCAACTGACCATTACCCGAACCCAAATCAAGAATGGTGGGTGATGGATGATGAGCTGTATGCGTTTTGAGGATATCGATGATCTTGCGTTGTGCCGATAAAAAAGAAGCCGACGTTGGCACGCCTGTACGCAAAGTATAAAACTCACACGACACAACAAAAATTATGATAGCTGCGAATATAAGGGTAAAGAGCATGACGCAAACCTACCAGGTTTATCCCTATATTCTAGAGGCTGATAATAATCCGCCTTAGCCCCAATGATGAGAGAGATCAGCAATCCTAAAACTTAGTTTTTCAGGACGGAATGCGTCACAATTATCAGGCTTATCAAAACCTACAGCTACGCGAACCATATCATCTTCATCGCACCGTATCTCTCTAATATGCTTGAATTTAGGCAGAGCTACCTCGTAGTAATCCTGCTTAGGCGGACTTTCTACCGAACAACGCTGGCAGTGCACATTGATGGCCGTATGAAATTTGGAAATGATCTGTAATTCCTGACGCCATTCGGGATCAGCATTGATATTTCTTTCAATACGCTGCGCGATCTGATCGTTCTTACTTCTTGTTTTCTTAGCATCTGATGTGCCTTTCTGTGCCGCTAGAACACCAGCGCCAAAGGCCCAAGGATTGAGAAAACATGCACCAATAAAAGCGACGGCGATACCGCCATAATGGGTAGCTGCTGCCCAACCATTGGTTTGGTCAACCGCACCAAACTCCTCAGCCAATTTTGTAACGCGGTCGAGAGCTTTTGCATAACGTGTGGTTTCTTGAGCTGATAAAGTGAATTCAAGATATAAAGGAGAGTCTTTAGAGGTCAAAACTCTAATTGCTTCTTCCATGGAAAGAAATTCAGTCACACAACGTCTCCCGATAAATAATTTCAACAATAATAGACTGAGAATGTGCTTTTAAGCTGAAACTGTCAAACTTCATTCTTGATATTACTGTGCATATGCAGCAATTAAAATTCTGCTATTCAACACATCAAGTGAACGATATCATTTACCTGTGTGTGCCCGTAGCTCAGCTGGATAGAGCATCAGTTTCCTAAACTGGGGGTCGCAGGTTCGAATCTTGCCGGGCACGCCAAAGATTTTAGAAATTTATATATTTGATTGTTGATATGAGATGACTGCGAACCGCTACCTAGATCTCGAAGCTCACAATGATGCTATATGTGCTCTCGTCCCTGCGCATGTCAGTTTGCGTCCTGTGCTGGCATTGGAGCTAAAAAAAGTATGGTATACAGGTGCCCGCATTCTTGAAATTGGTTGTGGACCAGGCGATGCAACATTGCCCATTTTAGAAAGTACGTTGGCAGATATGGATCTTCTGGATGTGTCCTCATCCATGCTCGAGGTATGCAAGAGACGTTTGGCACCTTATGCCGACCGTTTGACTTACTATTGCGCGGACGCTCTCGAACATCTTCTTGGATCAAAACCGTACGACATTATCCATTCGTCATGGACGCTTCATAATTTTCCTCAAGCCGATAAAACAATTTTACTCCAAGCTATCTTTGATCATTTAAATCCCGGCGGTGCATTTTTGCTCATGGATAAAGTTATGCCCACGCATGGCGGCGATATACTTTTTAAAGCTCAACTGGAACGCTATAAACTTCTTCCTGATGATGTTTGCGCAGCCATTACGGAACATGAGATGCATGATATTTCACCAGAGTACCGTATGGATGAAGTGCCATTAAAAGCTCAATTAGCGGGCATAGGCTTCAGCGATATTAAAATCGCTATGCGCGAAGAACGTGATATAGTGCTGACCGCAAGACGTGGGTTACAGACTCAAGCTCTATAAAAAAACCCGCATAGGCCTCTTGCTAAAACCTATGCGGGGTTTTTAAAAGCTGCAGTTTAGCGGTAACCTCCTGTTACATGCAGCGTTTCGCCAGTAATGTAGGACGCATCACTTGAAGCCATGAAGGCAACGGCGGCGGCAATTTCTTCAACAGTGCCGATACGGCCCATGGGTGTTACGGACTCAATCCATTTCCGCATATCCCCTTCATGAAAACCCGCCGCTTTGACGCCTTCGGTTTCAATCATGCCTGGATTGATCGAATTGACGCGAATTTTGAGCGGCGCCAATTCTTTTGAAAGAACCATGCTGATCGCATCGACCGAAGCTTTTGTGGCCGAATAAACCGAAGAGTTGGGTGGCGTAATAGTTGAAACGCCTGAGCTGATATTGATGATGTTACCGCCATTTTTATTGAAAGCCCGGGCGGCTTCTTGTGATACCAAAAGCAGGCCCAGCACATTCACATTAAATTGCTTGTGAAAATGCTCTGGCGTGATGTCATTTAGTGGCAAGAACTCGTAGAGCCCAGCATTGTTGACAAGGATATCGATAGCACCAAAAGCTTTCTTGCTTTCATCCACTAATTTCTTTGCATCTTTAGGATCTGAAAGATTGGCATGAACGGCTACAGCCTTACCGCCTTTGCTAAGAATATCTTTAACAACACGATCAGCACCTTCTTTGCTGGAACTATAATTCACTACAACTGACGCACCTTCACTTGCCAATCTTTTGGCAATTTCTGCACCGATGCCTTTTGAGGCTCCAGTGACGATGGCTATTTTACCGTTTAGTCTTTGTGTCATGATAAGGACTCCCTAGGTTTGAGATAAGTTCAGGCGGCCAAAACAAAGTTAGTCGTCTGGTCGTTGGTAGGAATGAAGGCGATTTCGTCTTCACAGTTGATCGTCTTGGAAAGCTCTAGGTCATAAAGGGAGCCTGAGTAACTTTCCGAGGCGATAAACATGGCTTGGTTGAGGTAATCTGCGTGGTTTTTCATTGGATTCTCCTTGTTTTCCTTGTTCTATAGTTCAATATAATTGAACTATTGTACTATGTCAAGCACTATGCTATATTTTTTTTATGGCGATATTTGTTCACCCATCAAAAGACGACATCACGCTCACAGGTATCATGGGAGCGCTCTCCGATCCCATGCGCCTTAAGATTATTCGCAGCATGATGAAAAAGGATGATTGCGTGTCCTGTTCAGAAGCAGCGCCCTGCCCCAATATGGCAAAATCTACGCTCTCTAATCATTTCCGCATTTTACGCGAGGCTGGTTTAATTCGCACCACCAAACAAGGTGTTGAGCACCGCAATACAGTGCGCGAAGATGAAATCAATGCGCGCTTTCCAGGTCTTCTTAAATTGATCCTGAAATTATCAAATTAATTAGGGAAGTGTTTGCTTATAGAAGGTTAGCACTTTCAATCCATCCAGGATGGATTGTCGTGCACCACAATCATCGCCAGCAACATGACGAAGTCCAGCAATGTCTCTATGTGCAAAAGCCTGTTTTACAGGAGATGAGATATCGCGCCCCACACTCTCGGCTATCATTAATGTTTCCAAGGCATTCGTGAAAACACGGCCAGCAATTTGATATCGCGCGACATCAAGGAAAGCCTCAACTTTAAATTCTGGATAAGCTATTCCATCAGCAATTGTGAGGGCTTCTGTAAATTGTCCATCTTTAGCCAAACGCGCAGCGACATAACGGTAAGCTTGGCTGCGCTCAGCATTACAAGTGATCGCATCAAGTTCTGAATAGAGATCTTCAACATTTGATGCTTGCATAATTTTAGACGTCCAATGCCAACTATAATTATGAGTAGGCAAATCTAACGGCTCGACAACAGGCCTATGCAACTGCTCTGCGCTGTCCATAATGATTTCTGCCATTCTGGCATTGTTGGGATGAACTCTTGTTGCCGCTTCGCGCGCGGCCTCTAAAAAAGCTTCGAACATAATAAAGTCTTCCTGTAAGGATCACCAAGCCTAACAGCTCAAGGCTTTTCAATAAAGTCTCTAGAATTTATAGTTAACGGCGTTTTTCTAGAGCGTTAAACGAGAAAATCCCAAGATGGCGAAGTGGCCGATCTTGGGATCTCTATAAGCACCGTTAGGTACTTAATCGCTTCAATATTACTTATCCATTTGATCAGCAATGTAACCGCCAGCGGTGCCAACGGCACCACCAATGGCTGCACCACAAGCAACACAACCACCCGTTAAGAGAGTGATACCGGTACCAGCAACGGCACCTGCGGCACCGCCCGATAACATGCGTTGTTGTTGACGATCCATATTGCTGCAAGCAGACAGAGCTAAAAGAATGGCAAGAACGGCAGCTAGGCGTGGTGTCTTCTTCATGGTTTTCATTGTGATCTCCCTAGATTGAATACCCATCATGTATAAGCATTAGATAAGAAAGCGTCAGGATTCGAAGGCCAGTTGATAAAGAAGCCATAAATTTGCACAGGTTAAAACAGAGAACAACAGCCAAGCTGCCGCTTGCGTTTTCCACCCTGCCACAAAGGCCCCCATAAGGTTTTTGTTACTTGCAAAACGTAACAAAGGATAAATCACGAAAGGCAATTGAAGACCCAAAATCACCTGACTTAGGACCAAAAGCCAATCCACACCTTTATCGCCTAAAATAAGAACACCAATCAGGGCGGGGATAAGCGCAAGACCTCTTGTAATGAAACGTCGTATCCAAGCTGGAATCTTAAACTGCATATAGCCTTCAAGAATAACTTGTCCTGCTATCGTGCCCGTGAAGGTTGAGCTTTGACCTGAGGCCCAGAGCGAAATACCAAATGCATACATAGCAAAGGTTGAACCAAGTACAGGCTCCAATAATTTATAAGCATCTTCAATGCCTGTAACATTTTGCGCAGCATCTGTGCCATGGAAAGCGGCAGCAGACAAAATGAGAATGGCCGCGTTGATAAGGAAGGCAACAAAAAGGGCTACAGCTGTATCAATCGTATTAAAGAAGATGATGTCCTTACGTGCCGCATCATGTTGCTCAAACTTACGCGTTTGTACGAGCGAGGAATGCAGATAGAGATTATGCGGCATAACGGTAGCGCCAATAATGCCAATGGCAAGATAAAGACGCTCTGAACTGCCAACAGCCTCAAAGGATGGCACAACATGCTTGAAAACTTCAGGCCAATCAGGGCTCGCGATAATCAGTTCAGCCGTAAAACAAATGCCTATTGTTAAAAGAAGGCCCAAAATTATAGCTTCAATTTGTCGATATCCCCTGCCCCTCAAACCCAAAACAATAACCGTATCTAGAGCGGTGATCACAATCCCTGTCGCAATCGAACAACCAAAGAGTAAGTGAAGCGCTAAAGCGCTGCCCAAAACTTCTGCAATGTCACAAGCAATGATAGCGAGCTCAGCAAGCAGCCAGAAAAATATATTGAGATGTCTTGGAAATGTGTCGCGCGACAGGCGGGCAATATCTTTGCCTGTTACAACACCAACGCGCATCGTCAGCGTCTGAAGAAAAATGGCGGCAATGTTCGAGAGAAAAATAATACAGAGAAGATCATAACCAAACTGCGTACCCGCCGCGAGATCAGTGGCCCAATTACCTGGATCTACATAGCCGACTGAAACCAAAAGTGCTGGTCCACATACCATAAGGGCCTTGCGCCATGCTGGTGCAGCCATAGGCACATGGACCGAGCCCGTCACTTCGGATGGATTAAAAGATGTAGTAGGCGTTCTGGGCAAAAGAGACATGATGTTTCCTAAATATCACCCTATCAGAATTCCGTCGGAAATAACAAATCACTTATAGTCTTTTTATCACTGCCAATTGATGCTCAAATCTCAGGTGAAGGTTGGATATATGAAAAAGAAGAAATCACTCCCGCCCAAAAAAAGTTTTCTCTCTATATTAGGACCAGGCTTAATTACAGGCGCAGCCGATGATGATCCATCCGGTATTGCAACCTATTCAATTACCGGTGCGCAATATGGCACATCCTTTCTATGGCTAACCTGGTTCACCTGGCCTTTAATGGCTGCTGTGCAAATGATGTGCGCACGCATAGGCCTTATTACAGGCCATGGTTTAGCCCGCGCCCTCAGCCATAAATTCCCACGCCCCATCCTGATTTTCTTTTGCTGTCTCTTATTGCTCGCCAACACCATTAATATTGCTGCAGATTTTGTTGGCATGGCTGATGCAGCCGAAATGCTCTCAGGTGTTGATTCAAAAATTGCAGTTGTCGTTTTTGCAATTGGTATTGGCTATTCCATCGTCATGTTTCGCTATCATCAGATTGCGAATGTTCTTAAATGGCTATCTTTTGCACTTTTTGCCTATATCGCCGTGCCTTTCATGCTCGAGCCCAATTGGCTCGATATTGTCAAAAAGAGTTTCACAATCACGCTGCCACAGGATGAAGAAGGATGGGAGACAGTTGTCGCCATTCTCGGAACAACAATCAGTCCTTATCTTTTTTTCTGGCAGGCATCTCAAGAAGTTGAGGAAACAGAAGCGCGGGGTCTCCATGGTGATGATCCACGCGTACAGAAAATTGTACTTAAAGAGCGCGCTATCGATGTTACGGCAGGCACCTTTTTATCAAACATCGTCATGTTTTTTATTATCCTGAGTACGGCCTTAGCCCTTAATGCCCATGGCGTAACCAAGATCACCACATCGCGAGAAGCGGCCGAGGCTTTAAAACCCTTGGGCGGTGAATGGGCAGTTATTTTTTATACGGTTGGTTTGATTTCAGTTGGGCTGCTAGCCATACCAACTTTGGCTGGATCCTCAGCCTATGCCTTTGCTGAAGTCTTTGGGCATCACAAAGGCTTGAATAACAAACTGAACCAGGCAAAGTTTTTTTATGGTGTTATTATTTTTTCTATTGCCTGCGGTGTTATTTTTACGTTCCTCAATATCAATCCCATACGAGCCCTCTATTGGTCAGCCGTGATTAATGGTGTGTTGGCGCCTTTTATTCTCTTAGGCATGCTAGCGGTCTCGATGGATAATAAATTGATGAAAAATCGATCGACCTCAAAATTAGGAAAAATGGCAGTTTGGGTAGCTACCGGACTGATGACAGCAGCTGGCTTTGCCTTTCTTATTCATTAACATATTGATACATATCAATGTTTTTAAATTGCTCTCCTATTCATAATATCGTATTATTGTACTACTACACTGTTACACTAGAACAACATTTAAAGGACATCTTATGTCGACCGAACGTATTCGCATTGCTCTCCAAAAAAGTGGCCGTATGGCTGAAGATAGCATTGAGCTTTTGAAAAATTGCGGTTTACACGTCACCCGCAGCCGCGACCAATTGTTCTGCCGTATCAAAGAGCTTCCAATCGATGTTCTTTTGGTCCGTGATGATGATATTCCCAATTTCGTCAATAGTGGCATTTGTGATCTCGGTATTGTTGGCGATAATGTGTTCTCTGAGATTAAATGCAGCGAGCCGGATTTCAAAGCTACCGTTCTGGAACGCCTTGGCTTCTCAACATGCCGTCTTGCTATTGCTGTTCCCGAAACTGGTAGTATTAAATCGGTTCAAGATTTGGCTGGTACAACCATCGCAACGTCATATCCACATCTCTTACAGGATTATCTTAAATCGCAAAAGATTGAGGCCAAAACTTTAGTGATGACAGGCTCTGTAGAGGTAGCTCCGCGCTTAAAAATTGCTGACGCTATCTGCGATATCGTGGCCTCAGGTGCAACATTAGCTGCAAACAATTTGCGCGAAGTCTATACGGTTCTCCAAAGCCAAGCTTTGCTCATTCGCTCACCCCAAATTTTCTCCCCTGAAAAAGAAGCAATCGTCAATCGCCTACGTATACGCATGCAAGGCACCCTCACCGCAGAAGACAGTAAATATGTCATGCTCAACGCACCGAAAAGTGCGGTTGAGAAAATCACCAGCCTTTTGCCAGGTTGTGATGCCCCGACTATTATGGATTTAAAGAAAGAAGGCATGGTTGCCATTCACGCCGTCTGTCGCGAATCCGTTTTTTGGGAAACGATGGAGCGACTTAAAGGCGCAGGTGCCAGTGCCATTCTTGTTTTGCCCATCGAAAAGATGATGGCTTAAGCACGATTTCTGCTAAGAGAAGCATATGAAAATACTTACCTGGCAAAAATTAAATCCTGCAGACCAAACCAAAGCTTTGTTGCGTCCAGCAACAACGCAGGATGCTGATCTCGCAGATAAAGTGCGGGCTGTTCTTGATAATGTCAAAAAACGTGGCGATCAGGCGCTTTTGGATTACAGCAAGAAATTTGACAAGGTTGAGCTAAAAGACTTTCGCATCTCACAACAAGCGATCAGTGCTTCACTTACAACAATTGATACCAAGCTACGTACCGCTATCGAGCAAGCCAAATCCAATATTGAAAAATTCCATGAAGCCGAGCAGCCGAAGCCAACGAAGGTTGAAACCATGCCGGGCGTCATGTGTGAGTTGCAATGGCGTGCCATTGATACAGTTGGTTTTTATATTCCAGGGGGCACAGCCCCCCTCTTCTCATCTGTTCTTATGCAAGCCATCCCCGCACGCTTAGCAGGCTGCAAACGCATGGTTCTTTGCACACCGCCACAAAAAGACGGGACAATTCACCCAGCCATATTGGCGACGGCCAGCCTATGCGGGATCAGTGAAATTTATGCCGTGGGCGGCGCTCAAGCCATAGCGGCCATGGCTTATGGAACCGACACTATTCCCAAAGCTGATAAAATCTTTGGTCCAGGCAATGCTTATGTGACGATGGCCAAACAACTCGTCTCACAAGATCCTAATGGAGCCGCTATCGATCTTCCTGCAGGTCCTTCTGAAGTTATGGTTATTGCTGAAAGCACAGCGCGCGCCCAATGGGTTGCCGCAGACTTACTGGCTCAGGCTGAACATGATGCGTCAGCACAAGCAATCTTGGTTACAACAGATGAAGCTTTTGCAAAATCTGTTCAGAGCGAGGTTGAGAAGCAACTCATTCTTTTACCGCGCCAAGACATTGCTGCCAAAGCTATTGCCGAAAGCCGTATTCTTGTTGTTGCAGACATGCCAATGGCCATTGAAGTCGCTAACCGTTATGCACCCGAACATCTTCTCATTCATAATGGCGATGCCGCCCGCTGGTTGCCCGAAATCCGCAATGCAGGATCTGTTTTTCTTGGCGCCTTAACGCCCGAGTCAGCTGGTGATTATGCCAGCGGGACCAATCACGTTTTACCAACCTATGGATATGCTCGCGCGTACAATGGCATCACCGTTTTGAGCTTTATGAAAAGCATGAGCGTTCAGAGCCTCTCACAGCAAGGTCTTGAAAAACTTGGCCCCACCATTATTGCAATGGCTGAAGCCGAAGGTCTCTCGGCCCATGCACAGGCTGTAAAAGTCAGAATGGGGGAACAATGAGCTGGCTTCTCAATTTAATGCGTCCAGATTTACGAACCATGAAACCCTACAGCTCTGCACGAACAGAAGCGGGCAGTTTTACGCCAAGCATTGCTATTGATGCCAATGAATGTCCGTGGCCGCCTTTTGGGCCCATTTCTTCACTTTGCGAGCCCAACCGCTATCCAGAAGCACAGCCCTTAGCCTTGCGTCAACGCATGGCAGCTGCGTGGGGTCTTAGTGCAGATCATATCTTATTAGGCCGGGGCAGCGACGAAGGTATTGATGTTCTCTTACGCCTCTTCTGCCAAGCTGGTACTGATCAAATCCTGATCTGCCCACCAACTTTTGGCATGTATAAAGTTTATGCAGCTGTTCAGGGCGCTGAAGTTTTATCAGTTCCTCTCACAAAAGACTGGCAATTGGATGTGGGCGCAATACTCAAAGCCTGTAGCGATAAAACCAAACTAATTTTTATTCCATCGCCTAACGCGCCCATGGGTCACATGATGAAGCGCGAAGATATTTTAGCTTTATGTAAGGGCAGAAGCGAAAAAAGCCTCATTGTTGTCGATGAAGCCTATATTGAATTTACAGATCAGCCAGAAGGCATGCTTGCTGATCTTAAAACCACACAAAATTTAGTTATTTTGCGCACCCTCTCAAAAGCACATGCTCTTGCTGGCGCACGCATTGGCACTGTCCTTGGCTCACTGGAATTACTCTCGCATCTTTTAAAAATTATGGCGCCTTATCCCATTACAGCGAGTGGCACGCGTGCCGGAATGGATGCTTTTAGCCCCAATGGCCTTATCCAAAGTGCTGAACGCCGCCGCACACTCATCCAAGAACGTGAGCGCGTCAGAAAACTCATCACACAATCACCTTTTGTGACTTCTGTATTTCCAAGCGCTGCCAATTTCCTTTTGGTACAAACCAAGGACAGCAAAGCTTTTATGCAACAATTGAAGCAATTTGGCATTTTGGCACGCGATCGCAGTAACGATATTCCCAATACAGTCCGTATTTCGATCAGCACGCCTGAGGACAATAATCTTGTGCTGAAAGCTTTAGGTGTAACCGTCAATGAACCAGCCTCTACTTTGACACCGCGCCTTTTCAGCAAACAACGTGGCACAAAAGAAACCTCAATTGATGTAACCGTTAATCTTGATGCACCCAATTTCCTCAAGGTTGATACCGGCATTGGCTTCTTCGATCACATGCTGTCTCAATTGGCTTCGCATGGCGGCTTTGGCATGGAACTTCATTGCAAAGGCGATCTTGAGATTGACCAACATCACTCAATTGAAGATTGTGCTTTAGCTTTGGGTGAGGCCTTAAAGGCTGCGCTTGGCGATAAACGTGGGATCGCCCGCTATGGCTTTACAGCTCCCCTTGATGAAGCTGTTGCTCAGGTTGTTATTGATTTATCAGGTCGCCCTTATTTCGTATTCACCGGCACTTTACCGGCAGAAACTGTGGGTGAAATGAGTAGTGAGATGGTGCCCCATTTCTTCCGCTCACTCTCGACAGCTATGGGCGCCTCAATCCACTTAACCGTGCAGGGTGAAAACACCCATCATATGGTCGAGGCTAGCTTCAAAGCGGCTGGTAGGGCCTTGCGTCAAGCTTTCGCACGGGAAGGCAGTCCCAATGCTATTCCCTCGACTAAAGGCGTTTTATGATTGCTGTCGTCGATAGCGGCGTTGCCAATCTGGAATCTGTC
>JBASWO010000139.1:0-6935 GCA_049276515.1 Alphaproteobacteria bacterium | reverse complement strand
GTTTTGGGCATGTCTGGGGGGATTGATAGCGCTTTAGTGGCAGCTCTGGCTGTTGATGCTCTCGGAGCCGATAAAGTGCGTACCGTTATGATGCCCTCCGCCTATACCTCAGCTGAAAGTCTTGAGGATGCTGAGGCCTGTGCCAAGCTTTTAGGCTGCAGCTATGAGGTTATTCCTATTACGACAACTGTTGCGGCCTTTTCACAAACATTGGCCAAAACGTTTGAAGGTAAAACAGCAGATATTACCGAAGAGAATTTGCAGTCACGCTGCCGCGGTATGCTCTTGATGGCGCTCTCCAATAAATTTGGACCGATGGTTTTGTCGACCGGCAATAAGTCAGAAATGTCAGTTGGCTACAGCACACTCTATGGTGACTTGTGTGGAGGCTTTGCCGTTATCAAGGATCTTTACAAAACTGAAGTTTATAAAGTTGCGAAATGGCGTAACAAAAACAAATTGGCCTCAGCTTTGGGCCCTTCAGGTGTCGTTGTGCCTGAACGTATTCTTACCAAAGCGCCAACCGCAGAATTAAAACCCAATCAAACGGATCAAGATAGCTTACCTCCTTATGAGGTGTTGGATGATATTTTAGAATGCCTCATTGAGCGCGATATGGGCATGAATGATATCATCGCGCGTCGCCATGATCCGGCGCTGGTTAAACGTATTTGGACCATGCTCGACAGAGCTGAATATAAACGTCGTCAAGCACCACCCGGCGTTAAAATTACGCGCCGCAATCTCGGTAAAGATCGCCGCTATCCCATTACCAATAAATACAGAGAAGCTTAGATCAGCTTGATAACGCGAAGACCCAAGGGTGGTGCTGTCCCTTGACTTAAAAGCTTGCACACTTTCTTTTCAGCAAAACTGCGTGCACCCCATAAAACGGCACTAACCCAAAACGGCTCGCCAACCATGGGCCTAAACTGTTCTTCCAGGTCAAAATCGTAAGGGTGCGTGTAGGTCCATAGCATTTCACCGTGATTGGCGCGCTTCAACCAATGGCGTGTTAAAAAGCTAGGTAATGCATATAAATAAATACCACCCAAATAAGGAATACGCATGGGGCCAAGATCGGCAACAGGGAGAGGCACTTCCACCATACCATTTGGCCATTGGGATACCCCGCGTGAGGCACCAGGAAATCCAAAGCGCGACAGGTGCGTAGGCATAAGGCTAGAAGAATAACGAAAACCTAAATCACCAAGCACATCAATGGCCCATTGGCTCTCTGGCGTCAGTGAAAAACGAGGGGCCCGAAACCCAATAATACGAGAGCCAATTAATTGCTCAAATCTATCTTTATCAATGTCACTTTCTCGTTTGAAGCGCTCAGGTGTTTCTTCCGTTAAGGATACGTGGTTGTGGGAATGATAGGCCACTTCATGGCCTTTTGAGGCAATTTCTTGAATAAGGCGTGGAGCCCCCTCAGCGACGCGTCCAACAATAAAAAATGTCGCCTTACAATTGATGCTGTCACATAAATCGAGAATGCGCCGCGTCATAATCACGTAGCGTCCATCCGGTTCATACTGTCCCGTGTAATCTTCGAGATCGATCGTAAAGCTAATCACTGTTTTATAGCCAAAAGTTCCAGCGACAGATTGAGATTGTCACCAAAACGGGGTTGGGCTTCTGCGTTTTCAGCTAATCCAAAGTCACTGCGCTTAATAACGCCACGCAGTGAAATGCCAACAGCCTCACCTTCACTGGACCAGAGACCGCCAGCCCGCGCAGTTTTGCCAGCCTTATTGAGGACGGCATCAAAAGTTATGGGTTTGCTGACGCCATGCAAAGAGAGGGTCGCTTTTATCTGCGCTTTATTGTTCGTGAAGGTTACGCTATCGGGCGCAGAAATGCGCAATTCAGGAAACTGGAAAACACCAAACATAGTAGCAAGGTCACGTTGGTTCTCATTGCTGTTTGCAATCAAGCTCGTCATATCCAAAGCGATCCGTAAATTGCTGATGCTTTTGTTCGTATCATCAAAGCTAAAACTGCCTGTGGCGTTCCTGAACAGGGCAAAAATATGAGAAAAGCCCATATCCATGATTTGCAGGGCTGCATTGAGTTGAGGAGCGGGGACATAATAGGTTTCAGAATTATCAGCAGCACGAAGAGGTGTGACGCAGAGAAGCATGGTTAGGAGAAGAAGGGTTTTTTTCATTCGACGTCCATAAGTTTGGACAGTTTTTTACGACTGTAGGCTTTGGTGCCTTTACGAGCTTCAACCTTCTTAGGTTTAAAGAGCGGTAGGATTGCGGCTATGCCGTTTCGTTTTTTTGCTTTCCGTGATGGGCGCTTGCTCGGCACGGAACGGGTCCGTTACTGCCAATAGCCCGGAACGAAACCCCAACCATAGGTGTGCTCGACCCAATGATCGGGTGACCAGACTGCTGTTGGTGAGGGGCGGTCAATGACTTCAGCGCTGACCCAAGAATAGTCGCCGCCACTATAGCGCCAATAGCCAGGACGCCAGATCGTGGTGCGTGGGTTTTCAAGATCAGCTAACTCTTCATATTGCACAGGCGGCGGTGCAAGAGGGGCCAACTGGATATAGGATTTTGAATATGACGGGCTGATGATGGTGCCACTGCTACTTGATGAGGCTGTTGAATCCCAATCTGTGCAAGGCCAGCAATCTGCGCAAGCCGAGAGCGCCAGAGCCATGAGGGCAAGAGCGGTAAAAGCAGAGAGACGATGAAGGCGGGTGGTGGGTGTCATGAGCCTGGTACTAAAAAAGATTCGTTACGCTATCACAGCACACTTACGCGGTAGTCCTCAATAACCTGGTTAGCGAGTAGCTTTTCAGCCATATTTTTGGCGGCTTCCTTAGCTTTTTCGGCATTTGTTTCCTGTAAATCCAGCTCAATGACCTTGCCGGCACGGACTTCTTGTACGCCATTAAAGCCAAGGTTTGAAAGGGCATGACCAATAGCTTTGCCTTGAGGATCAAGGACGCCTTCTTTCAACATTACATCAACGCGGACTTTCATTGCTCGTCTTCCTTAGGTTCGTGGTGAGCTTCGTGAATGCCTTCAGGCAATATACCGAGGCGTTTGGCAACTTCTTGGTAGGCTTCTTCAACCTTACCGAGATCTTGGCGGAAACGATCTTTATCCATTTTCTCATTGGTGCGCACATCCCAGAGGCGGCAGCCATCGGGGCTGATCTCATCTGCAAGGATGATGCGCATATCTTCGCCATCCCAGAGACGACCAAATTCCAGTTTGAAGTCAACGAGGCGCAGGCCAATGCCAAGGAACAGACCCGAAAGATAATCATTGATGCGTAAAGCAAGAGACATCATTTCTTCAAGTTCAAGCGGACTTGCCCAACCAAAAGCTGTGATGTGTTCATCGGAGACCATAGGATCGCCGAGCTCATCTTTCTTGTAGTAAAATTCGACTATCGAGCGCGGTAGAACAGTGCCTTCTTCAATGCCGAGGCGTTTGGCAAGTGAACCTGCAACGATGTTGCGTACAACGACTTCGATGGGAATGATCTCGACCTTGCGCACTAACTGTTCGCGCATATTGAGGCGACGCATAAAATGGGTGGGAACACCAATCTCGCCAAGCTTGGTCATAAGATATTCAGAGATGCGGTTGTTCAAAACACCTTTGCCAGTGATGGTGCCTTTTTTCTGATTATTGAAAGCTGTGGCATCATCTTTGAAATATTGCACTAAAGTGCCGGGCTCAGGCCCTTCAAATAAAACCTTGGCTTTGCCTTCATAAAGGCGGCGACGTCTGTTCATACGAAAATTCATTGGGTTAACCGTTAATCTTGCGCCCGACTCTTAGGGTGGAACGCTGTCACTGATATAGCAAGAGCAAGGGGGTAAAACAATGGCTGCTATGGTCAGAATCGCTTTAAATGACTAGGTTTTACAAGTTTTTATCACTACGAGGGACATATGCGCTTATTGCTTGGTGGTCTGGTTTGCTTTGTGGCGCTCTCCACAAATTGTTTTGCCCAAAATGTTAAGGTTGGTGTTGCGGGGCCAATCACCGGGGGCTTGGCAGCCTTTGGCGAACAAATCCAGCATGGCGCGGAAATCGCGGCTGAGGACATTAATAAACAGGGTGGCTTACTGGGCAAACAAATTACCGTTGTTTCGGGTGATGATGGATGCGATCCAAAACAAGCCCGTAACGTCGCTAATAAAATGGTCGGTGAAAAAACGTCTGTTGTCTTTGGGCACTGGTGTGCTGGCCCTTCGATGGCGGCTTCTAGCGTTTATAATGAAGAAAATATTCTGCAAATCGATGTTGGTGGATTGTTGAACAATTACACGCATCAAGGTTTTGTGGGCGCTTTCCGGGTAAGCACCTCATCACGTACTTTCGCTGAAGTTATTGCTCGGTACATAGAAAAAAATAATCCTAAGGCAAATGTTGCTATTGTCACAGATCAACCTGCCGTAACCAAAGAATTGTCAAATGATTTGCAGGCCTTGCTCGCCACAACTGGTAATAAGGTCGTGGCAATAGAAGATATGCGTGGTGGTGATAAGGATTTCTCAACCGTCATCGATAAGTTAAAAACCGCACAGCCCCAAGTTGTTATTTGTTCGTGCTATACAGTTGAGGCGGGACTTCTGGCGCGACAAATGGCCGATAAGAAGCTCGATGTTTATTATTACGGTTGGGACACTTTAAATTCACCAGATTTTCTAAAAATTATTGGTGATGCTGATACAAAGAAAATCGTTGCCATTGACTATGCACGCGCGCCACAAAATCCAGTTTTGGAAAAATTGGCAACAACCTTGCAGGCAAAAGGCTGGCCTGTTGAGACGACGACCATTCTTACCTATGCGGCTTTTCAGGCTTATGCCGATGCCGTCAAATCGGCGAATAGTTTTGAAACTGCTAAAGTAGCCAAGATTTTGCGTGAGAAGAAATTCTCAACTGTTTTGGGTGATTTAAAATTTGATCAATATGGTGAGCGTGTTAAGCCCGCTTTTGCCACATATCAATGGATTGATGGCAAGCTCAAGGTGACGGGGGCTGTTGCCTACTAGCCTGCTCGCAATAGGGGTACAGCCGCATCGCGCTCAAAGAGATAGAGAAGTACTCGTAAAGCCTGTCCGCGCTCAGATTCGAGTTTGGGATCCCGACTGAGGATGAGTTTTGCATCATCATGAGCAATATCGAGTAAATCTTGATGGTGTGCAAGATCGGCAAGGCGAAACTCTGGCAGACCACTTTGTTTTTTGCCGAGCATTTCCCCAGGGCCGCGTAGACGTAAATCTTCTTCAGAAATCCGAAAACCATCTTCAGTTTCGCGCAGCATTTTGAGGCGTGCTTTAGCCATTTCACCCAAAGGGGCTTGATACATGAAAAGACAATTGGATTTTTCGGAACTACGGCCTACACGGCCGCGTAATTGATGAAGCTGGGCAAGGCCAAAGCGCTCGGCATGTTCAACCACCATCAATGTGGCATTGGGGACATCGACGCCCACTTCAATGACCGTCGTTGCAACCAACACTTTAATACTACCTGCTGCAAATGCGGCCATCACTTTATCTTTGGCATCGGTTGGCATCTGTCCATGAACGAGCCCTACATTTTCAGCTCCCAATTTGCGCGATAATAATCCAGCGCGAGCCGTGACAGCTGCGAGATCGCTGGTCTCAGACTCCTCAACCAAAGGGCAAACCCAGTAGACTTGTGTGCCTTTAGCAATTTGACGCTTAACGCCATCAATCACTTCATCAAGTCGGCCCATATCAATCAGCCGCGTATCGATGGATTGACGGCCGGCAGGTTTATCGGGAAGGCGTGATACATCCATATCCCCATAGGCCGTGAGTGTGAGTGTTCGTGGAATAGGTGTTGCCGTCATGACAAGAATATCAACGCCACGACCTTTGTCGGACAATTGCAGGCGTTGGCTAACACCAAAACGATGTTGTTCATCAACGACAGCTAAGCCGAGGTCCTTAAATGTTACATCATCTTGAAAAAGCGCGTGTGTGCCGACAATCATTTTGATGGAGCCGTCAGCGAGGCCATCAAGCGTCGCCTGCCGGCCACCGCCACGGCTTCTGCCAACCAACAGGCCAACCTCTAAACCAAGTGGTTTAAGAAATTGATTGAGCTTTGCGTGATGTTGCTTAGCTAGAATTTCAGTTGGTGCCATGAGCGCGGCTTGCATGCCAGATTCCACGGCTTGCAACATGGCCATAAGCGCTACAATTGTTTTGCCGGAGCCAACATCGCCCTGCAGTAAACGTGACATGCGCTTAGCGGCTGCCATATCACCACTAATATCTCCGATAGCTTGTAATTGCCCCGTCGTCAGTTTAAACGGCAAGTTTGATGTGAGTTTATCTTGAAGTTTGCGCGTGCCAGGCATAGCGCGCCCCTTGCTCTCACGTTGATGCTGGCGAATAACGGCCAACGCTAATTGATCGGCGAGTAATTCATCATAAGCTAACCGTCGTCTTGCTGGTAATTTGGCTTGGCTAAGATCATCCAAAGGTGCTTGCGGATTATGCAGTGTGAGAAGGGCATCTTTCCAAGCTGGCCATTTCTCACGCGCACTTAAATGAGGATCATTCCATTCAGGAAGATCAATAATTTTCTCAATGGCTTGCTCAACAGTCTTGCGTAGCATTTTGCTGCTTAAGCCCTCGGTGAGTGGATAGACGGGCTCAAAGCGTGGTATTTCTGAAATACGTTCGAGAGGCAGAACATAATCAGGATGGCTCATGCTCCAGTTATTTTTATAACGCTCTAGTAAACCACTCACGACCACTTTTTGTTTAACGGGATAAAGCTTAGTTAGATAGTCGCCTTTGGCATTGAAGTAATTAATCACAACTTGCGTTTCATTGTCGCTATCAACACCAACAATGCGATAGGGTAATTGACGCGTACGTGGGGGATTGTGCTCTTTAATGGTGAGTGTAAGAG
>JBASWO010000138.1:0-3830 GCA_049276515.1 Alphaproteobacteria bacterium | reverse complement strand
ACTTCATTTTCGTGATGAGGAATAACAGGAAGCTCACGCATCAAACGTGGCAAAGCTTCATCAAGCTTGGTTACAAAACGGGCGGAATAATCTTGATTGGTTTTTCTCGTCTCGCGCACAAAGGTTTGTTGACCATGCGTCATGTCGAGAAATGTAATATTCGACGGCAGCTCAGATGCTGAAGGAAGCTTGGTAACAAGAGACATTGTGTCAGCGGCTCTTTGGTGAGGAAAGTCAGGGCGCTAACCTAGAACAGAGCAATTAATAATGGAAACGATTCTCATTCATAATTGATAGACATAAATCAATATAACTGATTGATAAATATAAATATTTTATTATAAATCGATATTTTAGAGCTCAATGAGCCATAATTTTCAAAAAATGGCTCAAAACGGGGCTTTTTGAAATGGCCAAAGCCATATTAATCAAATGTGAGTAATTCATGCGTTATCTGCTTAGGTAATTAGTTTCACAAGTCTTTGAAGGCATTGCCCCCTAAATCAGCGCATCACGGCGCATTAGTTGCGGCAATGTTGTATGGAGCACGTAGGCGTGAGCATGTCTGATCTCGTACCACCCGATCAAATGCAAATGGTTGAACCTTCAGCTGTGACGACAGGTCCCACATGGCAAGACCAAGATGGCGTGTTGCGCGATATGTGGATGCAAAACCAAACACCGCAAGCCATCTCTGAAGCTTTAGGTCGCTCTGTTCCTGCCATCATGACGCGCGCTGCACGTCTTGGTTTGCCGCGGCGCTCAGCACCGGGCCGTAAGCCTGGACGTCGTCTTGATGAAAATGGTGCCGTCATTTCATCATCACCGCGTTCTGTTACGCGCACAGCGCCGCGTGAAACACAAGCACTAGCACCACAAACATCTTTGCGTGTTTGCCTCATGTGTCTCACAAAATTTGAATCTCTTGGCCGTCACAACCGTATTTGCTCACATTGCAAAGGTTCAGCAGAATATGAAACAGCAAGCTCTTTGCCTGAACTTCATATTCCTGTATCGTGATTTAAAGGACGCGTTGAATGCCAATTAAAGATGCAATCGCCACTGTCATGAGCCGAAACGCTTTTTACCGCGACGGCTACCGCATCATGTTGCGCATCAGTTTGATTCAGGCGGGCATCATCATTCTTTTGGTGGCTGGCTTGATCAGCCTTTTTCTTACAGTGCAGACACGTCAGGTTTATTTTGCAACCACAGCTGATGGTCGCATTATCAATATTGTTCCACTCAATGAGGCTTACAGATCGCAAGCTGAAGTTGTCGCTTGGGCTGCATCGGTGACGCAAAATGTAATGCGTTTTGGTTATCATGATTACCGTGAACGTTTGCAGCAGGTTTCATCAAATTTCACGACAAGTGGCTGGGAAAGTTTCACAAAGGCGCTCAAAGAATCCAACATTCTTGAAGCCATACAGGCACGCAAACTGGTTGTTACAATTGACATTAATGGCGCGCCTGAGATTGCAAATGCAGGTGTCCGAGCTGGTGTTTATACGTGGGATTTGAAATTCCCCGTCACCATTCGCTTTGATGGCAATGATCCGCCACAGCCCATCCAGACCACGCTTTTCTTGCGCATCACGCGCGTTTCAACCCTGCAAAATCCTGATGGCATCAGTATTGAGCAGTGGGTGACAAACTCAGGCGCACGATGACACCGCCTGCAACGCCGCCCGCTCAGACGGCTACGAAAGTTCCGCCGAAAGCTGGTGCTGCGAATGCACCTCAAAGGCCTTTACCTTCCCCGGTTAGCGACATCATCCAAAATGAGGATGCTGTGGATGCCAAGCATCAACGCATGACGCGGTTTATTGTTTTTCAGTCCTATGTCATTGCTGCTTTGGCGTGCTTACTGATTTTGGGCATTCCCTTTTCCCGGCCCATTTATCAGTACTATGCGAAAAATAAAGACACTACGATTGTGCGCCTTACGCCCCTCACAATGCCGAATATGACCAATCATGCCATTTTGTCTTGGTCGACCACCGCTGTGACAGAAATTATGACGATTGGCTTTGGTGATTTTGAGGTCAAACTCAAATCACAAAGGCCGCGTTTCACTCCAGATGGTTGGGAGGGCTTTGCCAAAGCCTTTGATAGACAAAAAATTGGTCAGTCTTTTAAGGAAAATCAGTTGGTCTTGACCGCTGTGCCCTCTAATACGCCTGTGATTCTCGCCCAAGGCGTCAATGAGAAAAATATCTATCAGTGGCGTGTTCAGATGCCCGTTATTATGACCTATGCCACCAATAATGACATAACGCAGCGCAAAAACGCTGTTATTACGATTGATATTGTACGGGTAGCGGCAGACCAGAACCCCTCAGGTATAGGTATTAATACCTGGACGATTAATAACTAGGCCTATTTGTAAACTTGCTATTAACTTTGGTTTGCTGAAAGACTAGATTCAAGAAACTGCCTAGACTGATTCGAGGATGGCATTTTGTTCGAGCACCGTAAAAAGCATGTGACCCAGTTTCGTTTCTGCATCGCTCTTCTGATCGGCGGCTCACTAACCGCTATCTCTCCTGTTCATGCGCAAACAGGATCCAGTGCGATAGCTCTGCCTCAGGTGACAACGCAAGATCAATCACCGGCATCGGCTTTCCCTCTGCAGGTACCAGAACCAAGTCCTGGTATTGCTGTCGCAGCACCGCCACCACCAACACCATCAACGATGCCAGCAACAGGCGCTTTGCCAGCTTCAAGTTTGTCATCGGATCCAGTTGATCTCGCAGCACAAGCTGAGCAAGCCGCTTTGCAAGCACAAGCTCAGGCTGAAGCTGATCAAGCCAAACGCGATCAGGAATATAATTTAAAATCCTATAGCCGCGCGTCACGTGGCTTGCTTCCTTTGTCGCCAGACCAAATCCGCGAATTTATGCAACGTATGGAACAGACACAAACCGCTGCAAATCCACCCGTTAATGGTGCCCCAAAAGGTCAAGTGCGTATCAATACCCTATCGCTTGATCCTGGTGCTGAGCCGCCAAAACTCAATCTAGCTGCTGGTTATGTCACGACCATTAATATGGTGGATGCAACGGGCGAGCCCTGGCCGATTTTAGATGTGGGTGTTGGCGGTAGTTTTGAAGTGTCACCTACGCCAGCTGGATCACACGTCGTTCGCGTTATGCCTTTAAGTCGTGTTGGTAATGGCAATCTCTCGGTGCTGCTGAAGGATTTGCCGACGCCCGTTATTTTCCAGCTCGCAGCTGGCGGGTCGACAGTTGATATGCGTTATGACGCACGCATTGGAAAAATGGGTCCAGGCGCCAAGATCCCTCTTATTCAACGTCCCAAATTACAGGCTAGTAGCGAGAGCATGATGTTATTGCTTGAGAATGCTCCGCCTTCAGGAGCAACGCGTATGAAAGTGCGGGGCGCTGATGAACGCACCAAAGCTTGGGCTATGGATAGTCGCGTTTATGTGCGCACACCGCTTACTTTATTGTCGCCGGCTTGGGATTCAAGCGTGTCATCAGCTGATGGCATGACGGTGTATGATATTGGCGATGCGCCAGTCCTTTTAATGTCCGACAACGGATCTATGGTTCGTGCACAGCTGATGCGAGATGACGATCATGACAAATAACGATGATTTCGATCAATCTGATTTCAATACAACGGAAGAGATTGCTGGACCGCGTGGTATGCGCTCCAATCTTGCTGAAGCGTGGCGCTCGCGTCCGCTTTTCAAGCTCGTTGTTTTGATGACAGCTGTCGCTGCTATTGTTGCAGCGAGTGTAAGCTTTTTCTCAGGTGGTACACCAACAAGCACAAATTCGCGTTTACCAACACCACCTTCT
>JBASWO010000137.1:0-13725 GCA_049276515.1 Alphaproteobacteria bacterium | reverse complement strand
GTTCTCGGTGTTGTGCCTTTGATTACGGCATCAGGCGCCGGCGCACTTTCGCGTTTCAATATGGGCCTCGTCATCGCAACAGGCCTTTCAATCGGCACCCTCTTTACGCTCTTTGTTGTGCCGGCCGTTTACATGGTCTTAGCCGCAGACCATCATGACAAGAAACCTGCCGAAGCAGCCTGATTTCTTAACGATCCCCTAACCATCAAAACCTGAAAAACCTTTTATATTCAGGGCTTTATCCATTATTAACTTTTTAGATAAATAATGGAGACATTCAGCACGAATATTTTTTAAAAGCCATTTTTTAAAGACGGAGATTGATATGTCACTTTCAAAAGAATCTACAGCTGCAGTTTGTGATTTGATCGAAAACAAACTGGCTATTATGACCATCGATGATCGTGATGATGTGCGTGAGATGGTTGCTCTCAAGCGTGCTCTTGCTGAATTGAGCGGACATACTGTTTCAACCGGCCTATTGCCCGGTTATAACACCGTCCCTCGTCGTGGTCGTCGCCGTAAAGTGAGCGACATGATTGAAGAGCGCGCTTAATGATTGACGGCAAGGTCCGCCTCGCTTCTAATCTGAGTGAAACGTGGTTGAGGCCGTATGCAAAAATTCTTTTTGTCGTGTCTTTTTTTATTAGTGATGACGGCGACCGCTATGGCCTACGACGTCAACGAGTGCGAGTCATGGCCAAATATTCCCGTCACTGTCATTCCTCGTTTTGATCAGCCGTCTTATAATTATAACGTCAATCTTAATCAGGTTCAGGCTTTAGCCAATAATCCTAAACGCAGCGTACATGGTGGGCACCACGGCATCACTCTTGGTTTGACGCAGTATGAACCTATCATCCAATTTGTAGCACCCATGAAGGGCATTAAAATGCCTAACGGTCTGGCGTGTGCTCATGTTGAACATCTTGAAGCGACAATCGGCTACAAGAATGTTGTTATTTACATTCCGCGTGAAGTGCCCCAGGGCAGTTGTGGCTTTGATCAAGTGATGGCGCACGAACAAAAACACATTGAAGTAAACAGACAAATACTTGTCGAATATACGCCCCGCATTCAGCAAAAATTGCAGGAATACTTGAAAATAAACGGCGTTTTTAAGCAAATCCAAGCTGACTACGCAGAAAAGCTTCTCAATGAAAGATTACAAGCAATTTTAAATGAAACGGCAATGCAGGTATTTACTGAGAATTCAAGACGCCAGCAGTTGGTTGATACCGCCGAAGAATATCGTCGCGTTAATTCCATGTGCAATGGACAATTAGGAAAAACGGCGACGCATTATATGCAGCAGGGTCGTTAGCTCGATAACTTCTTTTTCAAAATGTCATTGAGAACAGCTGGATTGGCTTTGCCACCAGTTGCCTTCATGACCTGGCCAACAAAGAAGCCAAATAATTTATCCTTGCCAGACTTATACTCAGCAACCTTATCGGCATTCGCCGCCAAAATTTCATCAATTGATTTTTCGATAGCGCCAGTATCCGTTACTTGTTTGAGGCCTTTTTCTTCGACGATTTCCGCAGCCGGTTTACCGGTTTCTAGCATTGCTTCGAAGACATCTTTAGCGATACGGCCTGAGATCGTGGCATTGCTGATAAGGTCAATGAGACCACCCAAGGCATCAGCAGATATGGGGCTGTCTTCTATTGTTTTGCCAAGCTTGTTCAAAGCGCCAAAAAACTCACCCGTCACCCAATTAGCTGCCATTTTGCCATCGCGACCTTTGGCAACTTTTTCAAAGAAATCAGCTGAAGCTTTCTCAGCAACTAAGACTGAAGCATCATAGTTTTTGAGGCCATATTCGCTCATAAAACGAGCTTTTTTATCATCGGGTAATTCAGGGAGGGTTTTTTTGATGTTCTCAACAAAGGACGCTTCTAACTTCAAAGGCAATAAATCCGGATCTGGGAAATAGCGATAATCGTGAGCCTCTTCTTTGGAGCGCATACTGCGTGTGACGCCTTTTCCAGTGTCCCACAAGCGTGTTTCCTGTTTGATCGCCTCACCGCCTTCAAGGACTTCCACCTGACGGCGTGATTCATACTCAATAGCCTGTTGAACAAAACGAATGGAGTTTACGTTCTTAATCTCACAGCGCGTGCCTAATTTTGTATCTCCAACACGGCGCATCGAAAGATTGACGTCACAACGCATCGAGCCTTCTTCCATATTACCGTCACACGTACCCAGGTAACGTAAGATCGCGCGTAATTTTTTCAGATAAGCGCCTGCCTCTTCACCTGAACGCATATCAGGTTCTGAGACGATTTCCATAAGTGCGACACCCGCACGATTGAGATCAACATAGGTTTCGTTGGGACTCTGATCATGCATACTTTTACCAGCATCCTGCTCCAAATGCAGGCGCGTGATACCAACGGCACGGTTTGTACCATCAGGCATATCCAAAAGGATTTCACCTTTACCAACGATAGGCTGTTTGAACTGACTGATTTGATAGCCAGAAGGTAAATCAGCATAAAAATAATTTTTGCGATCAAAGACTGAAGTCAAATTGATCTCAGCTTTAAGGCCCAGGCCTGTGCGAACAGCTTGCTCGACACATTTGCCGTTGATCACAGGCAGCATGCCTGGAAAGCCAGCGTCAACAAGACTCACTTGAGAATTGGGGGCAGCACCAAATTCAGCAGAAGCGCCTGAGAAAAGCTTAGCCTCTGAGATAACTTGGGCATGGACTTCGAGCCCAATGACCATTTCCCAATCGCCTGTATTTCCCTGAACAATGCCTGCCTGCGTCGACATCTTAATATCCCTGCAAAGTGAATGTTTGACGATGATAGCGCAGCATGAATATGCTGCAACAAAGAAACAGCGGTGATGCTCAAAAAGCCATGAAAATAGCCCTTTTATTGTCCGGTCTGCCGCGCCAGTGGAATCCCTCTTTAGGAACCCAGCTCAATATGCTGGCAGACCATGAAGTTGGGGTTTTCTTTCATTTCTGGGATACAATCGATGCTTCTGAGAAGAGCCAAATTCTCGAACTCCTAAAGCCTCTTGCCTATATATTTGAAGCACCCAAAGACTTCTCAAGCTTTGATCATGATCCGTCAATTTTAATCGACAACATCAATGTACCATCGCGTATGGCCTCACAATATTACAGCTGGAAATGCGTCGGTGAAATTTTTACGCCCTACGCTGACCAGTTTGACTTTGTGGTCCGCGCACGGTCCGATCTTCAGTTTGTCAGCTCGATCAGTCATATTTTCTCTCAACTCAAATCCGGTGATGTTGTAATTCCTTGGTGGGATAAAGAGAAAAAACTTTTGACAGATATTTTTGCCATCGGCGATCCCAAAAGCATGCTTTACTATCATAAACTTTATGATCGTTTGCCAGAATACAAAGGCGAATCCTTTAATCCTGAATGGCTATTGATGCATCATTTATTGCAATCCCCCATACCACTTAACGTTCTCACTGAAGAAAACCAACCTTGGTATTTTATTCGCCGACCTCATATGCAGGACATGTCGCTAGAAGAATGCATGAAAGAAAATCCGGGACGCAATAAATGGCTTAACCCTGAAGTCTTGCAAAGCTCCAAAGATTTTTATAGTAACACTTCGGGTCGAAATGCAGAAAGCTTCGATAGCTTTATAACTGATCAATTAGAAAAATTACGCGCAGAAAAAGGAAAGCTGTAAGCGCACTCTTGGGCCGTTGCTCATTAAATAGCAACATACCTGTGAGCCAGTTCACAACTCTAGATCATATCCCCTGCTATCTTGATGTCATTGGAAAGAGGGGTATTTATGAAAGCATTTACTTTTTTACATATCGAGCATGATCCCGAATTGGGACCATTTGCTATTTTTACCAATCCTCTTGCGTGTCAGCCTCGAGACGGTGGCGGGTGGCCACATTCTGAACGCTTACGGTGGAATAGTTCAGAACTGAAGGTTGCTTTAAATGAAGCCGATTTTTGGTCGCGCATTGAGCCTGTCGGTGATGAGGCGCGCAACAGGCTCACGCAGGTCCAACGTGCCTGGCAAGCTATGAACGCTGAGTTTAAACTATAAAAGGCGGCTTTTCCTTGAAATTGGCAGCTTTTTCGAGGCTTGAAGCAGCCTTAAAAACTGTCATTTCATCGAAAGCTTTGCCGATCAATTGAAGGCCGAGCGGCAAGCCATTTTCTGCCATACCCACCGGTACTGAAATGCCTGGTAAGCCAGCAAGATTGAGGGGCACCGTAAAGACGTCTTCTAAATACATTTTAATCGGATCATCTTGCTTTTCACCTATGGCAAAAGCGGTGCCTGGTGCTGTTGGCGTGAGGATCACATCGCATTTTTGGAAAGCTTCATTGAAATCATTTCTGATACAACGACGAACCTTCTGCGCCTTGATGTAATAGGCATCATAGTAACCAGCCGACAAAACATACGTGCCCATCAAGATGCGGCGACGCACTTCTTTGCCGAAACCTTCACCGCGCGTATTTTCATACATGCCATTTAAGTTTTCGCCATTAACGCGCAAACCAAAGCGCACACCATCATAGCGCGCCAGATTGGATGACGCTTCAGCAGGAGCAATAATATAATAAACCGGCAGTGAGTATTTAGTATGTGGCAAACTAATCTCAACCACATCAGCGCCGGCATCGCGCAGCATATCTGCACCTTTTTGCCACAGCGCATCAACTTCAGGATTGATACCATCAATCCGGTATTCTTTTGGCAAACCAACTTTCATGCCTTTGATGGATTGACCAAGAGCTGATGTAAAATCAGGAACGGGCACATCAACGGATGTTGAATCTTTTGGATCAAACCCTGCCATTGTTCTGAGCATCAGAGCTGCGTCACCTACAGTGCGCGTCATAGGCCCTGCTTGATCGAGGGATGATGCAAAGGCAACAATGCCCCAACGTGAGCAACGACCATAGGTGGGTTTAATGCCTACAATGCCTGTCACACTAGCGGGCTGACGAATGGAGCCGCCTGTATCAGTTCCTGTTGCAGCCATAGCAACGCGTGATGCGACAGCGGCGGATGATCCGCTGGATGACCCACCTGGCACCAACTTATGATTGGCTTTTTCTGGATCTTTACCTGACCAAGGGCTGATGGTCGGACCATAATGGCTTGTAATACCAGCCGATCCCATAGCGAATTCATCCATATTCACTTTGCCAAGCGTCACGCATCCGGCATCTGCTAGCTTTTGCGAGACAGTTGACTCGTAAGGTGGAACAAAATTTTCAAGAATGTGACTACCCGCAGTCGTCCGCACACCTTTGGTGCAATACAAATCTTTCATTGCCAGAGGAATGCCGTCCATAGCACCCGCTTTACCAGACGCACGACGCGCATCTGATTCTTGTGCCTGCTTCATAGCCTGCTCAGGTGTTTCCGTGACAAAAATATTTAAACAGCGCGCTTTTTCCATCGCATCAACATGCGATTTCACTAATTCAACTGCGCTAAATTTTTTGGCCGCAAGCCCATCAAGAGCCTCGGTCATCGACATATTCGTAAACTGGCTCATTCAATGACCTTTGGTACTGTAAAGAAATCAGCTGTTTTAGCGGGGGCATTGGCAAGGATATCGTCGACCTTGCCACCATCATTGACCTTATCTTCACGCCAGCGCAAAGACGCATCATTAACACTGGTCAAAGGCTCAACATTAGTCACATTGACTTCGTCCAATTGCGCGACCCAATCGAGAATCTTGTTGAGATCGCCTGCCACCTGTTTTTGCTCATCTTCAGGGATTTTAAGACGTGCCAGATTGGCGATTTTGGCTACAGTTTTTTGATCAATAGTCATGAAAACTTCTTTTTGCTGAAACGATTGGCAAAGAGTAACATCCAGCATGGCTGTCTGCAACTTATCCGAACTCAAAACTTATGTGAAAAAAGGCCAATGTCTATTGGGATTAGACCCTGGTAGCACGGTTATTGGTGTTGCCGTTTCAGATCCTGGTTTTATCGTCGCCTCGCCTTTAGCCACTATCACACGCAGCAAATTCACTGATGATGCCGCAGCCCTCGTGAAAATTATTAAAGAGCGCAATATTGGTGGCCTTATTATAGGCCTACCTAAAAATATGGATGGTAGCGAAGGCCCCTCCGCCCAGTCTGCGCGCGCTTTTATTCGTAACTTGATAGAGCGCGGACAATTACCCGACCCCAACCTGCCTGTTGTTTTTTGGGATGAACGTCTATCATCAGCCGCTGTAGAGCGCTTTATGATTGAAGATAATATGAGCCGCAAACGCCGAGATGAAGTGATTGATAAAGCAGCGGCAGCTTATATTCTGCAAGGCGCTTTAGACGCGTTGCCAAAAGATTAGAGCAAGTCCCATAATATTTGAACGAGATTAATATCCGCTGGTGGCATAGGATATTTTTTTAACTCGTCTTTTGTTGCCCAAACAATTTTTTGACCTTCGCGAGGATCAAGGACGCCAGACCAAACGCGGCAACCAAAAACCGGCATCAACAAATGAAATTTTTCATAGGCGTGCGACGCAAAACTAAGGGGCCATAAACAACCCACAGAAGTCTCAATACCCAATTCTTCTTTTAACTCTCGCACTAAAGCGACTTCAGGTGTTTCGCCACTCTGCACTTTACCGCCAGGAAATTCCCATAACCCTGCCATGGGTTTTCCGGCAGGACGCTCAGCTAATAAAATGCGTCCATCACTATCTATCAAAGCTGCAGCCGCAACTAAGACCAAAGGTCGCGTCCCGCTCAGAGGAGGAATAGTAACGTCAATACAGGTCATAAAGGAACACTCGCACCGGCCTAAAAATGGAAAAGCCCGCTTCGTAGCGGGCTTTTCTTAACATCGCGTGGAGCGATTTCTTATTTGCTGCTTTCGGCGGTGGCCTTCATGGGCGTACCGTCGATATTGAACTTTTCAACCTTAGCTTTGGCAACCATGCTCTTCATCATGTCATTGGTCATATCTTGACCAATTTGATTGACGATCTGGCCTTTGATTTGCGCGAGCGGTGGCGGAGCAGATTTACGCTTATCCTCTACCTTGATGACGTGATAGCCAAACTCTGTCTTCACGGCTTTTTCACTCACATCGCCAGCCTTCATTGCAAAAGCGGCATCAGCGAAAGGTTTGACCATAGCGCCTTGTGGGAAGTAACCAAGATCACCACCGCTCTTAGCTGAACCTGTGTCCTTCGATTTTTCTTCTGCCAGCTTAGCGAAATCAGCGCCATCTTTCAGCTGCTTGATAACAGCGTTAGCTTCATCTTCAGTGGAAACTAAAATGTGACGTGCACGTACTTCGTCTTGTGGCTTGTATTTTGAAACCACATCTTTTTCGTAAAATTCTTTGATCTTGGCTTCGGTGATCTTAGGTTCGATAGCGCGACGAACATAAGCCTGCGCTACAACCTGAGCTTCCAATTCCTTCAGATCTTCTTTGACATCCTTGTCATTCTGCAAACCTTGAGCATAACCCTGTGTTGCAGCCAACTTGGTGACAATCATTTTTTGTAACAATTGTGGATAGAGCATTTGGGGAGGAACCTGCTGAGCTTGCGGTCCCATCATTTGATATTCACGCATGATGTCTGAGCGATGAATCTCTGCGCCATTAACGCGTGCAACAACGGGATCCGCTGAAGCAGCAGCTGTTTCGGCAGCAAAAGACGGGGTGGCAAAAGCCAACATTAAAGCGGCGGTAGAAAGCAGAATTCTTTTCGTCATTGCTAATCCTTTGGTTGAGTACCGGTTCCTATGACCAGATCGAGAGTTAAAGCCTCTTGCAGGAAACATCAAGCCCTGCAAATACGGCAAGATTGGGGTGAAAACCCGCCAATTACAGGTATTTTCTGACCTGCAGCAAACACTTGCATTTCAGTGGCGGAATCGCCATTTAGAAGCCTGACAACGCATCAGGAAACATGATGATTACCTCACTCGCCCGTAAGTTTTTTGGCTCACACAATGATCGTATTTTGCGCGGTCAGGACAAAATTGTCCAACAAATCAATGATTTAGAGCCAAGTTTGCAAAAACTTTCGGATGAAGAGTTGCGCGCCAAAACAGCTGTTTTTAAGCAAAGACTGGCTGAGGGCGAAAAGCTTGAAGAGCTTCTTCCTGAAGCTTTTGCCACGGTACGTGAAGCTGCTAAACGCGTTCTAGGTCAGCGCCATTTTGATGTGCAGCTACGCGGCGGCATCGTTTTGCATGAAGGCAAAATTACAGAAATGAAAACCGGTGAAGGCAAGACGCTTGTCGCCACCCTTCCTGTTTATCTCAATGCCCTCAGCGGCAAAGGCGTACATGTTGTTACCGTCAACGATTATTTGGCGAAACGCGATAGCAGTTGGATGGGTAAGGTTTACAATTTCCTTGGCCTCACGACAGATTGCATCGTTCATGGCCTGACCGATGAAGAACGTCAAAAGGCTTACGCTGCCGATATTACCTACGGCACCAACAATGAATTTGGTTTTGATTATCTACGCGACAATATGAAATTCGCGTATGAAGATTTGGTTCAACGCCCTTTCAACTTTGCCATCGTCGATGAAGTCGACAGTATTCTTGTCGATGAAGCCCGCACACCTTTAATCATCTCGGGTCCCGCCGAAGATTCGTCTGATCTTTATATGAAGATCGATGCCCTCATCCCACAGTTGAAGCCAGAAGATTTTGAGAAAGATGAAAAAAACCGTTCCGTCACTTTGACCGAAATTGGCAATACGCATATTGAAGAGTTGTTAGGTGAAGTTGGTCTACTCGCACCTGGCGGCGGCCTTTATGATGCACAAAATGTTCAAGTCGTGCATCACGTCAATCAAGCACTCCGTGCACATACTCTCTTTACACGTGATGTGGACTACATCGTTAAAGATAACAAAGTCATCATCATCGATGAATTTACAGGCCGTATGATGGATGGCCGCCGTTATTCTGAAGGCTTACATCAAGCCCTCGAAGCTAAAGAAAAAGTAGTTATACAGCGCGAAAATCAGACGCTCGCCAGCATTACATTTCAAAACTATTTCCGCCTCTATCCTAAGCTTGCCGGCATGACGGGTACGGCTCTTACAGAAGCAGCTGAATTCGCCGAAATTTATGGGCTCGAAGTCGTCGAAATGCCAACGAATATGCCTGTTAAACGTGACGATATGCATGACGAAGTTTACGGCACGCTCGCTGAGAAAACTGAAGCTATCATCAAACGTATCGAAGATTGCCGCACTCGCGGCCAGCCTGTCTTGGTTGGCACTGTATCGATTGAAAAGTCTGAAGAACTCTCGCGCCAACTTAAAAAGCATAATATTCCCCACAGTGTTTTGAATGCGCGTTTTCACGATCAAGAAGCCACTATCATTGCGCAAGCTGGCAGCCTAGGCGCCGTCACAATTGCTACCAATATGGCAGGTCGTGGTACTGACATTCAGTTGGGCGGCAATTATGAAATGCGTCTATCCCAAGAATTAAAAGACGTTACCGATGACGCCGAGCGCGCGCGCCGCACGGAAATGATTAAAAAGGAAATTGACGAAGCCCGCGAAAAAGTTCGTGCAGCGGGCGGTCTTTTTGTTATTGGCACAGAGCGCCATGAATCGCGCCGTATTGATAATCAGCTACGCGGTCGCTCCGGACGCCAAGGCGATCCAGGCGCTTCGATTTTCTTCTTGTCTTTACAAGATGATTTGATGCGTATTTTTGGTGCCCACAACAACACCCAACAAATCTTGGCCAAACTGGGTCTCCGCGACGGCGAAAAAATCGCTCATCCCTGGATCACCACAGCACTCGCCAAGGCTCAGCAAAAAGTTGAAGCGCGCAATTTTGATATGCGTAAAAACTTGCTGAAGTTCGACAATATTATGAATAATCAACGTAAGGTTATTTATGAACAGCGTCGTGACATCATGGCGGCTGCTGATGTGTCAGATTCGATCCGTGAATTACGGGATGAAGTTCTCGCCAGTATGGTTCAGCATGCGATTCCACCCCATTCTTATATTGAACAATGGGATCTGGACGGCTTACGCGAACGCATTAAAGATGTGATGGCACTGGATCTACCCATCAACGACTGGGCTCAAGAAAATAGTATTACGGAACAGGAAATTGAAGAGCGCATTAAAAAGGCGATCGACAAGAAAGTAGCTGATAAGGCCGCCCTTGTTACACCTGAATCCATGCAACGCGCTGAAAAAGCAGCTCTCTTAGCTGTCTTGGATCAAGCCTGGAAAGATCATCTCCTTGCACTTGATCAATTACGTCAAGGCATCCATTTGCGTGGTTACGCCCAACGGGATCCTCTGAATGAATATAGCCGCGAAGCTTTTGGCTTGTTCCAATTGATGTTGGATCGCATTCGTGAAGATGTGACAAAGGCTTTGATGCATACCGAAGTCCGCTTACCTTCACTCGAAGAATTGATGGCACGTCAAATGTCGTCGATGCAAGAATTGCATGGTGAAGCAGCTGACGGCCTTGGTGGTTTTGGTGGTGAGCCTTTACCGGAGGGTATGGTGGTACCACACCCTCATACCAAGCAGCGTCCGATGCAGATTACGTTTGATCCCAACGATCCATCATCTTGGCAGCAAGTACAACGTAATGCCCCATGCCCTTGTGGTTCCGGCAAAAAATATAAGCATTGCCACGGCGCAACCAAGTAATTTGGTCTCTGGCAATTTTTTAAAATCTCATTAGTCTATCTCTATATTTTTAGGGATAGATAATGATTTCATTTTATAGCCGCTACATTTGCAGAGTGACGCCGGCCGAAGCTTATCGGATGATTGATAAAAATATTATCGATCTTTGGGCTCAGGCTGCAAAAAACAACACCCAACTTCCTGCACCACGCCAAATAGGATTTGATAGTGTCGTCAGATTTTTTGGTGAAGGCATGGGCCAAACACGCGTTCCTCAACGACCCATTTACCATGTGACCAATGTAGCCGGACAATCTCGCCTTGTTTTAGGTAATTTTGATTGGCTTAATCATTCAGTTTTCTTTGTAGATTATGATGGAAAACGAATTGAGCATCTTTTTAAAGTACCCGAGCCCGCCTAAGCGATTTATTTTTTATTGAGCTTTATTTTAGCGGGTTTCGCTAAGGGATGATGGTCTGTCACTGTACGACCCAACCGATCTGCGGCTACATGTGTATAAATTTGTGTGGTCGCAATATCGGCGTGGCCCAACATGGTCTGCACGCTACGTAAATCAGCTCCATGTTCAATAAGATGCGTTGCAAAAGCATGCCTTAAGACGTGTGGGCTTAAACGCTTAGGATCAAGGTTTGCAGCAAGTGCGATTTCTTTAATGAGCTGGAAAAAACGCTGGCGCGATAAATGCGCGTCTTTACCGCGAGATAAAGAAGGAAATAGGTAATTAGATTTGCGCTTATCACCAAGCATATCTTTTCTGAAAGGTAGCCAGGCTTTTAAAGCTTTAAGTGCAGGCTCACCCAAAGGAACAACCCGCTCCTTGCCGCCTTTGCCCTTAACTTGAACAAAACCGCGATCATACTGAACGCCACTTAATGGCAAGCTGACCAATTCAGTTACGCGTAAACCTGATGCATAAAGGAGTTCAAGCATCGCTCTTATGCGGGCACCTTCTATACCCTTCATACGATTAACTACAGCGATAAGCTTACCCACATCTTCTTCACTGAGATATTTTGGCAAAGAGCGCCCCAATTTAGGGGCATCAAGAGCGCGGCTTGGATCATCTTTGCGGTGATGCTCAGAACATAGAAAACGATAGAACTGACGCAAAGATGAGAGGCGTCTGGCTTGCGTTTTGGCAGCCATCGTAGAGAGTTCTTTCATATAAAGTCGCAGATGATCTTCAGATGCATCCGTAAGATCAATTTTCTTTTGAGCTAAAAACTGAGCCGTATCTTTTAAATCACGACCATAAGCAGAACGTGTGTTCGCTGAAGCATTGCGCTCAGCCAAAAGCATATCTAAAAAACTATCGATGAGGCCGGACGTACGCCAGCCAATACCGTTTTCGGGTGTTTTGAGATTCACAGCTTAACAGGCGGTGTCATAAGAACAGTGACCGCTTCACGCGCTAGAGCAATAGCATCAGTGGTCAATCCCACAGCACGCAAAGAGCGTACCACTTCAACATCTGTCAAAAGTGGCGCATCCTCTTTGCCTGTTAGCGCAAGCGTAAAGAGAACCGTCTCACCTCTACGATTGCCCTGGGCAGCAGCGCGCAGCCGATCATAATAGAAAGCAGAAGGAACGACTTTCTTATCAAAGACGGGGGCATCAATGATTTTAGCCCACGCAAGATCAGGTACAGAAAACCCTGCAGCATCAAGCAACATAAGAACCGATCCGATTTGTTCACGCGTTGCGCGCTCATCTTTGCCATCAACAGGCTGCAATGCCGTATCGATCCATTTATTTAATTCGTCTTTATATTGCGCATCAGGGACAAGACCGGCGAGTACTGTCAAAGGCCAGATCATCTGCAACTCTAATTTGATCGGTGGCATACCTATTGAAGCCTGCTTGGCTTGACGTAGCCATTCCTGCGCAACATCAGCTTTTCCAGCCAATGTATAGATGTGGGCGATACCGCCTGAAGCTGCATTAAACTCTGGGGCTGGCTTTACATCACCAAGCATGTCTACAAGAATTTGTGCCCCAACACCGCTTATCAAACTGCCACTTGAGCTACTCAAGAATAAAAGCGCGTTATTGATACGACCCTGTGCCGTTTTGTCCTGCAAAGCCGCTTGATAAAGCAGGGCATGTAAGCGTGGACCTTTTTCGGCACTGCTCGCAACACCATTGAAAGCCTCAGGGGCGAAGACAACAGTTTTGTAGACAGCAGAGAGATCAGCAGCACTCATAAGGCCGCGCTCAGCCATACGTTCTGCTAAACTAAGACGCGCCATCTCATCGCGTGACTTTATTTTAAGAAGTTCAGGTACAAGAGCAGCATCAGGACGTACATAGACTTCGCCAGGTAAAGGCTGATCAACAATACGTAACAACGCAAGTGTTAGCGGTTTCAGTGGCGTCAGCTGACGTGGCAATTGTTTAGCGGTACCATTTATATTTTTTTCAGCTAAATAGAAAAAAGTTTCATCTTTTACGCCTTGTGTACGTAAAAGATCGAGCGTGAGCTGTGATGCCTTAGCGTCTTTGGCACGCAATTGGCAGACGGCGAGAAGCTTTTGCCATTCACTGCCTTTATAGGTCTGCATTGTTGCTGGTAATTTGGCGCAGATTGCATCGCCCTCGGATGTCAATAAGGCGTTTTCTGAAAGCAGACGTAATGTGGTTTCATCCACCTGCCCTGACTTTAAACTAGCCGCATATTTCCAAGCGTTCGTTACATCCCCTAATGCTAAAAGGCGCTCTAATCGCATCGAAGTTAAATTGGGGTTCGTTCCTGCAGGGCCTTCTGGGACAGACGCGATCGTTAAAAGCAGACGCTGCGCTAAATTGTTGAGGACAGCAGATTGCGTAGGCAAACCCATATGCGGGAGTACCTTTTCAACCACAGCCCGGGATGTGCCTTTCCAGAGTGTTGAGCCAAGACCCCCTTCTGCGGGAGAAAAAAGCCCCGTTGATTCTGCATCAATAGCGCCCAAAGTTCCCGTTTCAACAGGTTTACCTAAATCAAGTGGCTTGGCAGGCGTAATGGGCTGAACAGGCGGAACTGCCGGCGTTGATGTTGCAACTGGCGCTATAAC
>JBASWO010000136.1:0-5892 GCA_049276515.1 Alphaproteobacteria bacterium | reverse complement strand
CCTTCCAACCTACGCGGGCGCCCATGCTTCCAATGATGATGAGCTCAACATCACGATTTATAAAGAGCGCTTAGCGGCTACACGCAACAACCTCTCGCCGCAAACTGGCACATCAGCTTATACAATTGATAGCAAAGCGATCCATGCCATGCCGCTTGGCAACAACACCTCTTTAGATGAGGTGCTTGAGCATGCCCCAGGCGTGGCACAAGATTCCTTTGGGCAATTTCATTTGCGGGGCGAACATTCCAATTTGCAGTACCGTCTCAATGGTATTCTTTTACCTGAGGGCATTACGGGATTTGGACAGGTGTTGGATAGCAGCATCATTGAAAGATCCACGCTTTTGACGGGAGCGCTGCCCGCTCAATATGGTTACAGAACAGCGGGTATTGTCGATATTCAAACCAAGACCGGATTTGAGAATGCGGGTGAGTTTAGCGTACAGACAGGAAGCTTTGGCACCATCGAGCCCTCTATTCAATATGGGGGCGTTTCAGGTAATGCCCATTATTTCTTTTCAGCCAATCATCTGAGCTCAGATCTTGGCATCGAAGCCCCTACGGGCGCCCGAAAAACTATTCATGATCATACAGAGCAAGATAAGCAGTTCGGCTACATTTCTTACATGATCAATCCCATGCAGCGACTTGAATTGATTGCCGGCAACACCATTGGGCATTTTGAGTTACCCAATACACCCGGCCTTACACAAAACTTTACCTTAAGCGGCACACCGACCTTTGACTCAGCCTCTCTAAATGAGAAACAATTTGAGAGCAATCAATATGCCACTGTTGCTTGGCAAGGTCAGCGCGGCGATCTTGAAGTACAGTTAGCGCCTTATATCCGCAACTCCCATCTACATTTCCAACCTGATCCAATCGGAGATCTCATTTTTAATGGCGTTGCCTCTGATGTAAAAAGAAATGACTTAGCTATCGGCCTTCAGGGTGATGGTAGCTGGAAAGCCAATAGCCATCACACGCTTCGCTCTGGTTTTTCTGTACAACAAGAATATGCGGGCACCGATAATACATCGCAGGTCTTTGATGTAAGTGGCGGCATACCCATGACTACACCACGCACCATTATTGATAATAGCCGTAAGGAAGGCCAACTTTATGGGCTCTATCTGCAGGATGAATGGAAACTAACAGGCGATCTTACCCTTAATTATGGCGCACGCTTTGATGTGGTCGCTGCGTATGTGCAAGAGAGCCAATTGAGCCCACGCTTAGGCATCTCTTATAGAGCAACACCATCCACCACACTTCATGCAGGTTATGCACGGTATTTCACACCCCCTGCCATAGAATTGATTTCCTCATCCTCCATCAGCAAGTTTGATGACACAACCAATGAAGCACCGAACCCTACGCAGAATGATGCCGTCAAATCAGAGCGCTCCCATAGTTTTGATGTCGGCATCAGCCAAAAAATTACCGATCATTTCCAGATTGGTCTCGATGGCTATTATAAGATTGTCAAAAATATGTTGGATGAAGGACAGTTTGGTCAGGCTTTGGTCTTCACACCCTTTAATTATGAGCACGGCAATGTCTATGGTGTGGAGTTCTCGGCTTCCTATGAGGCTAAAGATTTACAAGCCTATGGAAACCTCGCCGTCTCACGCGCCGTTGCCAAAAATATTACATCAGCTCAGTTTAATTTTGATCCCGATGAACTTGCTTACATCAATGATAATTTTGTTCATGTTGATCATGACCAAACCTATACGGCATCGGCAGGTGTTAGCTATCAAGTGCTCCCCACAACCACACTCAATATGGATGGCTTTTTAGGCAGTGGTTTACGCAAAGGTTTTGCCAATACCGAAAGCCTGCCCCTTTATACACGCATTGATGCGGGGATCACGCATGAGCTTGATCTTCTTCCGAAGGACAAAACGAGCCTGCGGTTTTCTGTCATCAATCTGTTTGATAATATCTATCAGCTTCGTGATGGCAGCGGCATTGGCGTAGGTGCTGCACAATTTGGGCCAAGACGTGGTTTTTATCTGGGATTAAGTCAGACCTTTTAATTTAATTGGCGCCCACAGGCTGCGGGGTCCAAGCCAAGTCAGGACGTGACGCTTCTTTTTTAGATTTACGTGTTCTGCCGCTACCTGAGGGCGGCCTTGCACTTGAAATACTTAAACAGCCTGCAGTTGAGCCGAGCTCTTCATTATCGGGCACCAACTGAACGCGAAAATTATAATGGATGCCAGACGGCCGGCGCAACGCCCTCTGAACAAGATGATGAATTCGAGGAGCATTTGCGGGTGTGGCATCAATAGTTATCAACTCATGATCATCGCCACGAACGATGACCTGAACACGACGAAATTCTTTCTGTGTAGCAGCTGCTATCCATTCGTTGACAACAGTTGCTTTTGCTGAAATCTCAAGTTTTTTTATAGCTGAACGCTTTTGTTCATCACACCGCCCAGCATGCATCGCTGAAGTAATCCAGGATTCAGCAGCAAAGATCACACCCATGACTGAGTCAGCTAACACATGATTATTAATAATCGCTGCAGAGGTAGCGCCTGCCGTAACCGCAAACAATCCCAGATGAACGCGATTGATGAGTTTCTTCGTTTCATCACAACGAATGAGATAGCGCTTCGTCTCATCCATAAAATGTGTGACCCGTTGATTAACCAATAAACTATCAGCCACTTTTTTCATAAAAGCTTTTGATACTTTTTTGTCTTCACGAGGAGTCTCATGAATAACATCAAAGAGATCTTCATCACACCAGAGGGGTGATGGGTAGAGATCGAAAGTCCAATCACATTCAAAACCAGCTAAGGCATTGAGATCAACATCCAATGATCGCAAGATTTTTTCGACCAAAGCTTCGGTCTCAGCGCCCTGATTAGGGCCCGTATGAGACGTATAGTGATGAAGATTTCTTTCGCCGAGAGCATAAGCGACCATTTCTGGCTCTACGTGTTCCCAATAGAAAGCACCTTCTTTCCATTTGCCGTGCTTACTAATAATGGCGAGTTGCGACATAAATGGCTCTAAACAATACGAATACAAAGTTACTTTATGGAAGAACCTCACCATAAAGAATGGCCGCATTCAAGAGCTCAGGAAAGCAAGATAAGCCTTTGGTTTTAATGGTATTGCGCTTGTTTACCATCCCGCCTATTCTGCCGCCGTCTCTAAGGAATCAAGAAAATGGCTAATAAAACCTCGCGACCTTTATCGCCGCATTTACAGATCTATAAGCCGCAGCTCACCTCAGGCATGTCGATTTTCCATCGCATGACAGGTGTGGCGCTTGCCCTTGGCTTACCGGTTTTTGTTCTATGGCTACTTGCTGTTGCCGGCGGTCCTGCGACTTACACTGAATTCACCACATGCTTTCAGTCAGTCTTTGGTCAACTTTTGTTGTTCGGTTGGACCTTTAGCTTTTTCTATCATTTTTGCTGCGGCATCCGTCATCTTCTTTGGGATGCAGGTTACTTCCTCAGCATAAAAGGTGTTTACAGCACAGGGCGTGTTGCCTTTGGTGTTTCCATTTTATTGACGATAGGCATTTGGTACAAAGCCTTCACGATGGTCCCATGAGCAAGAAAATCCCCTCACTCCGCTCACCTCTTTCACGCGTTCGTGGCCTTGGCTCTGCAGGGCATGGCACAGAGCATTGGTGGCTCCAACGTTTAACGTCTCTCGCCCTTATCCCACTTTCACTTTATGTGGTAGCAAGCTTCTTTATTTACGTTGTTTTTGGCAGCTACGAAGGCAGCATCTATTGGCTACGCTCACCAATCAACGCGGCTTTTGTTATTCTCTTTATTTTGGTCGGCTTCCATCACGCAGTCAGCGGCTTACAAGTTGTGATTGAAGACTACATTCATTGTGAATGCGCAAAAATTGCCAGCCTTCTACTTGTTAAGGGCTTGGCTGTTGTGTTTGCCCTGTTGGGTGTTCTCTCTACAGGTAAAATTCTTTATGGAGTTTTCTTTTAATGTCAAAAGCCTATGAGTTTATTGATCATACATATGATGTCGTTGTTGTAGGCGCCGGCGGTGCTGGCTTGCGCGCCACGTTCGGTATGGCAGAAAAAGGCCTTAAGACCGCCTGTATTACAAAAGTCTTTCCGACCCGCAGTCATACAGTTGCGGCTCAAGGCGGCATCTCAGCAGCCCTTGGCAATATGGGTGAAGATGATTGGCGCTGGCATATGTATGACACCGTCAAAGGCTCAGACTGGCTGGGCGATCAAGATGCTATTGAATATATGTGCCGCGAAGCTATTCCAGCCATTATTGAGCTTGAGCATTACGGCGTTCCTTTTAGCCGCACGGAAGCTGGCAAAATCTATCAACGTCCCTTTGGTGGTATGACCACACGTTTTGGCGAAGGTATTGCGCAGCGCACCTGCGCTGCGGCTGACCGCACGGGCCATGCCATTCTTCACACGCTTTATCAGCAATCTCTCAAACACAACGCTGAATTCTTTATTGAATATTTCGCGATTGATTTGATCATGGATGCCGAAGGCAATTGCCGCGGCGTTATTGCCCTCAACATGGATGATGGCACCCTGCACCGTTTCCGCGCACATGAAACTGTTCTAGCGACCGGTGGTTATGGCCGCGCCTATTTCTCCTGCACCTCCGCTCACACCTGCACGGGTGATGGTAATGCTATGGCGTTGCGCGCTGGCTTACCGTTGCAAGACATGGAATTTGTTCAATTCCATCCAACCGGCATTTATGGCGCCGGCTGCTTAATTACAGAGGGCGTCCGCGGCGAAGGTGGCTACCTTACAAATGCAAGCGGCGAGCGCTTTATGGAACGCTATGCACCGCACGCCAAAGATTTAGCGAGCCGTGATGTTGTAAGTCGCTCCATGACGGTTGAAATTCGTGAAGGCCGTGGTTGTGGCGAACATAAAGACCATATCCATTTACACCTTGAGCATTTGGACCCCAAAGTTATTCATGAGCGTTTGCCAGGTATTGCTGAAACGGCCCGCGTCTTTGCTGGTGTTGATGTAACGAAGCAACCCATCCCTGTTCTTCCCACCGTTCATTATAATATGGGCGGCATCCCCACCAATTACCGTGGCGAAGTTATTCGCCCCACCAAAGACAATCCAGATGCTACGGTGCCTGGCCTTATGGCTATTGGTGAAGCGGCGTGCGTTTCTGTTCATGGCGCCAACCGCCTGGGCTCTAACTCACTTCTTGATCTTGTTGTGTTTGGACGCGCTGCCGCTATCCGCGCCCGCGAATTGGTCAAGACCGATGCCAAGCATAAAGATTTTACAGCGGATGCAGGTGATTTTGCGGTCGCGCGTTTGGATAAATTCCGTAACGCCAAAGGCAAACTTCCAACCGCCCATCTCCGTCTTGAGATGCAACGCGTTATGCAAAATGATTGTGCGGTTTTCCGCGCTGACAAGTCACTTGCTGACGGTCAGAAGAAAATGCGCGCTGTTTGGGCAAAACGTCCTGAGCTTGGCGTCAGCGATCGTTCTCTTGTTTGGAATTCTGATCTGATTGAAACGCTTGAACTTGATAATCTTATGTATCAAGCGATGGCAACAATGGATTGTGCTGCAAACCGTAAAGAGTCGCGCGGCGCACATGCTCAGGAAGATTATCCAAATCGTGATGATCAAAAATGGATGAAACATTCAACCGTTTGGGTGAATGAAAAAGGTGAGACCACGATTGGTGATCGCCCTGTTCATCTTTATACGCTCTCGGACGACGTTAAAGTCGTGCCGCCTAAGGCCCGCGTTTACTGATCTACGGCTTTTTCGAATCACTTTGCTCTACCTGTGACTGGTAGAAACCTCTTATCCACAGCGCAGAAAATAATGTGCAGTGCGGTATAGTTTCAGACCTTTCAGTCAAAACTGACC
>JBASWO010000135.1:0-19970 GCA_049276515.1 Alphaproteobacteria bacterium | reverse complement strand
GAACATTAATTGCAGCCGCACTCCATTATTGTCAGGCACAAAAAACACCTAAGCGTGTTGTTACCTTTGCCTGTGATAGCGGCAACAAGTATCTCTCAAAACTTTACAACCCCTATTGGCTACATGATCACGGCCTTAAGTCATAAAGAATGGACTGAAAGATGAGCAAAGATAAATTAATCACGGGCTTCGATACCAAAGCGATCCATGCGGGCCAGCATCCTGATCCTGCAACTGGCGCTGTCATCACGCCTATCTATGCAACATCCACTTACATTCAGGAAGCGCCGGGCGTTCATAAGGGCCTTGATTATGGAAGAAGCCATAATCCGACACGTTTTGCTTATGAGCGCGCAGTAGCAGCCCTTGAAAATGGCAAAGCTGGTTTTGCTTTTGCATCAGGTTTGGCTGCTATCAGCGCCATCATCGATATGCTTGGTAAAGATGCGCATATCATAGCAACGGATGATCTTTATGGTGGCACGCACCGTCTCTTTGAGCGTGTCAAAACACAATCCTCAGGCCTTCATGTCGATTACATCGATTTTACTAATCTCGAAAAAGTAAAATCAGCCATCAATGCAAAGACCAAACTGATCTGGATTGAGACACCAACCAATCCTCTTTTGAAACTCATCGATATTGAAGCTGTTGCCAAGATCGCTAATGCCAAGAAGGTGCTTTTAGCGGTTGATAATACTTTTGCGACACCTTGGATCCAAAAGCCCCTCGATCTTGGCGCTGATATTGTGATGCATTCCGCCACGAAGTATCTAGGCGGCCATTCGGATGTGATTGGTGGCGTGATTGCTGTCAAAAAGGATGATTTGGCTGAGAAGATTGGTTTCCTGCAAAACGCGATTGGCGCCATTGCAGGACCTTTTGATAGTTTTCTCACCCATAGAGGCGTCAAAACTTTGGGCATTCGTATGCAACGTCATTGTGAGAATGCCTTAGCGCTTGCACAGTGGCTTGAAAAGCAACCGAAGATCGAAAAAGTTTTCTATCCAGGACTTAAGAGCCATCCGCAGCATGAGCTCGCACAGCGTCAGATGAAAAATGGCTTTGGCGGGATGATTAGCGCGCAGATTAAAGGTGGGCTTCAGGCATCCACATCTTTTCTTAAAGCTGTGAAGATTTTTACGCTTGCTGAGAGTTTGGGCGGCATTGAAAGTCTTATCGAGCATCCAGCAATTATGACCCATGCCTCACTGCCCCCTGAATATCGCAAGACAATCGGCATTGATGATGGCTTGGTGCGCCTCTCAGTCGGCATCGAGGATATCAAGGATCTCGAAGCCGACTTAGCGCAGGCCTTACGTTAGAAATTATGGCTGATTGAAAAGATCACGCCGCGTTGTTTAGGGCGGCCGCCGTAAACTTCGGCTGTAAATACATCGCCGCTCTTTGTCTTATAGGTAAGAACATTGCTGACGATTGCATAAGTTTCGTTGACAGCACCTGTAAGATCCGTGACAGAGGCATAAGGTCTCAAACTGAACTGATCATTTACTTTGGCTGTAACACCAACTGTCGAGTGAAACATATCGAGATCACGCGCACCGCCACGGTAATTTGTTCCGTGAGTATATTCAGCTGATGCATCCACACTTAGACGAGACGTTACGGCACCTGCATAATCGACACCAACGGTTGTGCGCAATTCATCACGTAAAGAGCCACCATTGCCAACACTCGTTGCCTGAAAATGCAATCCTGCGCCCGGCAATGCTTCTGATTGAAAATGAAGCTGAGCACCCGCAACAACACCACAAGCACGGTCATTGGATTGGCAAAGTGATTTAAAGACATCGCGATTATCAGCAAGACTGCCCGTCAATCCGCGATCACCTGTACCTACGAAGGCAGCGTAAGAGGTCGTGAGACCATTTGCTTTATGGACACCATCAGCACGTGCGCCAATAAGGCCAGGGCCTGGACCACCAAAACCAACAAACTGACGCGTCCATTGAGACTGCTTAAAAATGGTTGTTGCACTTGTAGGACCCCAAAAACCGATCGTGCCTTGCTGTAAAGTAACGTCGCCAAATTTTTCCTGAAGATTGAGATCTTTGATGCCGACATATTGTGATTTGAGAACACCTGGCCGGCGATTGAACCAATCGGTACGTAGAGCAGCTTGCAAACGAACACTGCCTGAGAAATCGATATTGGTCGTCATAATATAAGTTGGGCTTACACTCACACCTTTGCCAAAACCATCGTCGGGATGTTCAAAGAACAAAAGACCGAAATGATTGCCGCTGATTTGCGGATAAGAAGTGCTAGGAGCTGGATTTTGGTCTTGGGCGATAGCAATAGAGGGAGCGGTCGTCACTAAGACAGCAGCGGCCACACCGCCTGGCAATGATTTGAACATGTAATACCTAATAAAAATAAGTCCCGAATATAGGTCTGAGATACCAGAAAAATGACGCAACTAATAAGCAAAAAAGCCTCTTTTTGCCAAGGCGTTAGGCTACAAACAGAGTTCATGCAAAGCGCTTGCAAACAGCAACTTTGTCTGTATTATCGCGCCCGGCTTCCGGTTTTGCCGGAAACAAAGACGGATGCGGGTGTAGCTCAGCGGTAGAGCACGACCTTGCCAAGGTCGGGGTCGCGAGTTCGATCCTCGTAGCCCGCTCCACTTCTTTCAATGACTTAGCCAGAAAACTTTGGCCCAAAGTCCAAGAATTTTATTACAGCTGTAATAAACACCTTTCCCAAAGTGAATCACATGCAACAGCAATTGGTTTTTTATATAGATTTTCTTGGCTTTGCGGACGCTGTAAACGATTGGTCAGAAGAAAAAAAACTTAAGTTAATAAGCCTTTTGCACAATCTTGAATCATTAAAATCTGAATACAATTTAACAGAAACTAAAATTGATAACGGAACACAGTATAATATTAAACCTTCTATCACTACTTTTTCCGATCATATCGTTATTAGTTATCCAATTGATGATTTAAGAGAAAAAATGAAAGACAGTAATCCTGTCTTCACCGCCCTTGTCCTTGCACACAGCATGATTGGTGCACTTGCCGCACAAGCATTAAATCTTGGATTGCTAATACGCGGCGGCGCTACTATTGGCCCCCTCTACCATACAAAAGGCGTTGTTATGGGAAAGGCAATGGTAGAAGCCTATGAATTAGAGTCACGTGTTGCAGATTATCCAAGGATTGCCGTATCTCGCAAAATTTATTCAGACATAAAGGGCGGCCACGGTATTGTATTATTAAAGGATATAGATGGAATTACTCACTTAAACTATTTCCAACGCATGATCTTGGCTGGTGGGGGCGAGCCGGGTAATAGTTTTCCAAAAAAATATAATGAATGGATAGAAAATGCGAAAAAAATTATTTCTGAGAATATAGAAAAGTTTGAGAAACAAGAGGATTGGAGAAGGTTAAAAAAATGGGTTTGGTTAAACTCCCGTTTTGAAGAAGAGTATAAACAACTTCCTGCTTTTAAATGAGTTATGGTTCGTTGTTAAAGTTTAAGGCTTGTTAGTTTTAAATGGCTTACTGCTCGCTGCAAATACTCTGGCGCATGTTTGCCATATACTCTTTCTACTGTTCTTTCACTATCCCCCAAGAGTCGCGCTACCTCGGATAACGGTACATTAGCCATCACAAGCCATGTGGCTGCTGTATGACGCAATGTATGTGCCGAAGCTTTAATGTTGCAATTCTTACAGAGCCGACGGAAAGCACATTTAATGGAGATGAGTTTCTTGCCGCGATATTCGACAACATAGTCGCATTGCCGAAGCTCCCAAGCCATTTTGAGAGTTTCATAGAGATCATCATTCATCGGTACGACAGCGCGGCGTTTGTTCCCCCACCCACGACCGAAATCGATCCAGCGTTTCTCAAAATCGACTTGCTGCCACGTAAGATCAAGTATGGCTCCGCTTCGTGCCGCTGTGGCTAAAGCAATCTGGATGAATAATTTAATATGAACAGATTTTGCAGCGTCGATAAGCTGGCTAACTTGCTTTCGCGTAAGCCAAATATCCCGTGGAGGCGGCTGACGTACAGGCATAACGAAGGTCGGTTGAATGGAAATCCAGCGATTACCTTCAGCATAATGAAGAGCAGCTTTAAGAGTTCCCAGTTCGCGCAGAATTGTACCGTCGCCAACGCCTCGGCTCTTGGCATAGTCTTTCAAAAGATTATTACTGATGTGACAAGGCTGCAAATCTCCAAAAAATGGTTTCAAAATTCTTAGATACTGATCAATCTTCTTAAGCGAGCGCGTATTAACGCCATGCTCATCCCGATACCTTTGCAAGAGATATGAAATTGTTGGCTCTTCGGGTGGTGCGGGGTTCTTTAGTCCTGCGATGAACTGAGATCGGAATTGCTCGGCTGTATTCCAATCTTTTGTCCCCGCTGAAACGCGCCTTGTCGTGGTGCGGATATCATTGGGTGCGAGTTCGCTACGTTCGTACCAGACAATGTAGATGGTGCCATTGTGGTGACGCCATAATCTATACTTGTCACTGTCCTTTGACATGCATTTACCTCAAATTCTTCAACAAAATGAATTGGAATGCGAATGGCTTTGCCGATACGCAGATGCGGCAATGCATTTGAATGAATGAGATTGTAAATATGGCTAGGAGAAACGCCCCAGTGGGCGGCAAGACTTTGCACGGTGAAATGTTGTTGAATATGAGTGGGAGGACTCATTTTTCCTCCTAAAGAAAAGTCGGTAAGTATATTTAAAATGCTTATTTATTATTTCTAAGCGGAATTTTAGATGCATATACTTTTGGCATCATTTTCTCGATCTTCAATAGCTTAAACATGCGTTGTACAGTTGCTTGAACTATAAGTTCAGATTGTGAGGGGCCAAGAATTACACGGTCAACATAAGGCTCAAGTGAAACGGGCTGTGTTTTTAGCCAAGGAATTTCTGTTACCTTTAATTTTAACTTTGGCTGCACATTGTCACTTCTAATGTCGTAACTGAGCATACCTTCGAGTAGGCCCAAATTATCCCTACCTATATTATATACTATCCTCCACTCATTTTCCTCTTCAAAACCTTTATGCTTAGTGAATAGGGAAAATATTTTAATGCGCTCAAACAAAGCAAAAGCTGCTAAAAATAATTTATCATCAGGAATTTCATTTAATACTTTTGAGAATTTCAAAATGAGATTCTTTACCCAATCCATTCGATCTTCTTTAGTACCATAATGAATTTTTGAAATCATGAGTGGCGAGCCTTCACGAGCCTCGAAACTATTTGAGTCAAATACTATGGCTGCACCATTGCCACTTGATCCATAAGCACGCCACATTGAAAGTACCCCATCAAAATCTTTTGGATCATGTTCGCTTAAACAAAAAATGTAAGTATCCAAAATTTGATCATTGGCAAATTTTAAAAAATATTGATTGAAATGATGCTGAAAATTACTTCGACGAACATCAGATTGAAGTGCTTGATCGATATCTGTGCTTTCTCTTACAAATTGCTCGCTTTGAATTACAACAAACTTTACTTCTTCATGGTCGTTCATAAATAATGGATTAGACATCCAAATTTCATTATTTTTAAAAATCTGTTCCATTATAGGAATTGAGGTGTAGTGAGCCAATAAGGGCTTTTTACTAAATAAAGCTTCCTCTTTTTTCACATCATCATACAGAAAGTTGAACTTGCTATAGTACTCGGCGTCTGTCGTCATTATGCCACCTAAATAAAGTGCCCAGCTAATGTATAGCCCTTATAGAAAGTATAACTGGTTTAAAGCCCGCCGAGCAATGCTCGGCGGGAATGCCTACATATCAAAGTGTTGCTGTAGCTGCCCCAGCTCCAACAAAACGTCGAGGATTTTGAGCCTCTGCTGCAGCATCAGCTGAAAGGCCTTTTGACTCCGCTCTACTCCAAACCAAATTGAGGATGTTTTCCTCATCCTTGTCTGGAAACAACGCAGCACTTAGTGGCGTTAGAAAGACTGGTGACTCTAGGCTAACTGAATAATAAACCAATCCATCCTTCTCTTTAAGGAAAGCAGCACCGACTTCATAAGCTTCACCCATGGGGTCAGCGATAAGCTTGATATATTCTTTACCGCTTGCACTTTTTACTGCTTCTGAAATCACATTCACAGAACCTATGCCGAGGCCATTAATTCGCCCATGCAATGTTCCGGTATTATCGATCATAAATCTTCCAAGTTTTATATTCTTCATAATTACCTCCAACGACGAATGAATAATTTGAAATACCCACCAAAGGAACAGGTTTTCTTGGCGCGTGATGGCCGTCGTGCCAATTTCTTGCAACATGGCTTTTGTTTTTTAGGTTTCTTTTTCATGAACTCCTCATATGTGAGCCTCCGCAACATGCATAGGCTATCGACTGGTCGTGCCAGTGATTTCTAAAGATCGATGTCAGTTGAAAAGTCGAAGCCGTATTGAGCTAAAATATCCAAACGGCCATTCTCAAAGGCCCATGCGATGATTTGAGCGCTTTCCCATTCGGGACGTTTGAAGGGCAGCTTTTCACTGTCGGGAATATTCTCATCTATTCGTCTGCGCCGCTTTGTGACAGCTCGCATAGCTGGATAGAAGGCATGTTTGGGCGGTAACCTAAAGCCCATCAGCCTAAGATTGGTCGTTTTTAGCTTAGTTGTTTTATCTTCATGCTGTTTCTTGAACCGTTGAACAGGCTCTGGCGATAAATTTTCATAGCGTCTGGCTTGCTTTGGTTTCCTGTCGTGACGGACGGCACCAAATCGAGCGCGTTTTATACGTTTCGGTATGACGCGCTTAAGGCCCAGCTCTTTTTCCATTTCGCGAGCGACCTGTTTGGACTTATTCCAGTGATGGCCAGGCCAAACAGCTTTACCTGTTTTAAGGCTCACGCGGTTCCACATCACATGAAAATGCTGCCGTCCGTCCTTGATATGCTCAACGATGACCCTTTGGTGTTCGTTGGGCGAATAGCCGTATTTCTGTTCACATCGTTCAACGATCTTGAGAACTTGCTTGTCGGTAAGGCGCTCATCTTTGAAAGGATTAATGCTGATGTGATGCAAAGGCTTTCTGGCTTTTGTATTGCTCGCCACGGCCCACATATTCTGAAAGGCCTCATCCAGTGTCTTGGCATCAGGATCGCTGATATCAACCGTTCTTATTTTCTCATTTAAGCCTTGGGACTTAAGGTAATCGGCAGCTGATCTGAAGCCGCCCCTAATATGGCTTTTGATGATCAAGGCTGCGGATTGTTACGGGCCAAAAGCAGTTTCACGGTATTAAGTGTATCCAACAAAGGCACACGTATAGTTTCCAACAGCGGCAAGCTTTCAGCTGGGCTTATAAACCCTCCGTTCAAATGCTTGGCAATCTGATTGAGGTTACGGCCCTGTGCCGTCAGTTCCCTATTAAGCAGCAAGAACGCACGGCGAAGATGCGGGTCATGGTTACTTCCAAGCACAAGGGTTTTGATCAAAGCACTGATAGACATTTCGGCTTGCTTTGCCTTTTGCCGAACGATCTCTTTCTCTTCTGCCGTGAACCTAATATTGGTTGGACTTTCCCGTTTCTTCTTGGGCTTTAGCCCGCTGGAATTTGGTAGTGCCGCTTGCGGTACTACCAAAGTCTCAACTTGCGTACGGTTCGTTTTTAAAAAATGGCAGTTATCCCGCCAATCTTGGAGAACCGTACTTGTCATTAGGCTGTCTCCGACAGGATATAGTTAGCGCCCGCCATATCATTTGATGGGTTGGCAAAGAAACCCATTGAGGGCGCTTCACTATCCCACCGTGCAAACAAACGGCGGTGATAGAAAAACTCGTTGGTTGGTTCCCAAGGCAGTTGTAATGATGCCTGAACGCCGCGATAAGTCACTTCAGCATCGAGAAACACTTTCACAGGCTTCTCATTGCTATCAAAGCCAATCACTACATAGGACATAAAGCGTTGTCTTTCGTACCAGCAAGGAATGCCATTTGGTTTGCCTTCACGGCTCAAGGTGAAGATGCCGATATAGGGATTGCCGCTGGCATCCGTCCAAGCCGATACACGGATGCCGCCAATGTCGGGTCTGCGCCAATCAACAAATATGGGTTCTTTAGCAAAAGGAATGGGTGGCTTATTGATCATACTATCCTCACTTGTTTGAAATAGGTTTTGGAACGCAACCCGTGACAAAGCGCTTTGGGGCTTCGCTGGTTTCTTTAGCTTCTGCAGTTTGATCACTGGGATTGGCCGAAGGAGTTTTGGCCATGAGCTGTGGTTGATCTGTCTCCGTAACGCCAAGGACATAACCTGCAGGGCAATCAGCAATGGTTGCTAAACGTGGCTGTTCTTCTGCGTGAGCTGCTAAAGCTGACAGCAGATAAGCGACGGCATAAATGATGCCAACACCTTTAAAGAGTTCCAGCCAGCTCATTGGGAACACACTGTGTATTTCCAAGAGGGATTGCCGCAACGGTCACAGCAATTGTACGTACCCGGGCTAAAATAGGATGTAACGCGGTATCCAACCGGACAATCCGAGAAAGTAAACTGGCAGCCACCTACAACGAGGGTCGTGCCACCACCAATGGATTGCCACGTTGTGCCGTCACAGAATTGGATGGCACTACCATTCCAGCGCAAGGCACCCGCCGTATTACAAATAGCACTACCATCATAACGGGCGACACCTGCGCCCATGGGTTGCCAGAAGTAATTACCAGCCTCATCGGGGATGCATTGGATAACGCCTTGTGTGGCTACGACGGATTTAACAGTCCTGACCATATCGCTGGCCGGACAGGATTGGCCGATCTGCTGGGCATGGGCTTGGCAGGCTAATAACAAGCCCCCAACCATCATAATGTGAGAAAAATGCTTCATTAGCTCTCCTTTGAAATGGGCGAACCAGCCCAGACAAAAGGCGCAGCAATCCATGCTGATACTGTCGCGGGAGTGCTAACGGGCCGCCGTATTCAGGTCATTACTGGTTTTGTAAGGGCTGGTTCTGTGCGCAGAAACAAAAAAGGCGCCGGAAGTACCGAGCGCCTTTTGTCATCTGCTTTCGTCACACGAATTGCAACGATAGCTGAAGTATAGGGGCTAAATGAGGGATTGTCAACTAAAAGTTACAATAATTATGTAACAAATGTAACAACACTTCTTTAACCTTATAAAATATTCCAATGTTTAGCTAATACGGCTAAGCCTCTTTGCAGGGTTTCTATCTTATCGCCGTTGCCTGCCCTAAAATCGTCACCACAGACATGCAAGACAATCTTGCGTTGGGCTTTTGTGAGGACACTGGCGGCATCACGAAGAATTTCTTGGCTGATAATGGGGGTAAGGAGCGCCATATCATAGCTGCCATGTGAGCCAGCGCCGTAATCATCAACTCTGACATTCATCACATAGCGAAGATAGGCCCTCCGGTACTTCAATCCAGCTTCATATTCACTTTGATTGATCTTTCCGTACCAAAGATAACCATCAAGGGCGCACTCAAAACGAGCGCGGTGTCGTCTGGTATAGGTCTTATCATTTATTCTCTCGTGAATGGCTTCGACAGATACGCCGCCATTCTGTTTCTGCCGTTCCTTGGTTACATCAATACCCTTGGTATAGTTGGATAACTTGGTTTTTTTGCTGATTTTCTTAGACATGCATAACCTCGCTCATTCCGAGACAGAGGTGACGCTTCAGATCGGTCAAGAATTTGACACAATGTTCTAATGATAACGCGGACGCACTATTACAAACCATGTAATAACCAACCCAACAATAACACCAGAGTTATCGTGTCTGCACCATGCAGGCGCGTAACTGGCCGACAATGAAACTTCACGGGCAATTTAAAATATCTTGCCTCTGTCTCCGGCCAATCACCTTGGGATTGGTCGTACTAAAATGATTTTCTAGTTAGCACTTGCAGCATGCATCGCATGGTATATTTGAAAATGCAACTCGAAAGTGTAGTTAACAGCCAATTATTGGTAACAGCCATTAAGGTTAAATCTCAAAGTAAAAAGAATGTTTTTCAATATTCTTATTATTGTTTTTATCTCTTTTGATGATAATCACTGCCTATCTTAGGTGTTACATTTATTTACATTAACCATGTAACAATTAGTGACTATCAAATAGTTTCAAGCTAAAACCACATTATGAAAACTGCTATTCCACCAGACCGCTTAAAATTGCTTCTCTCCAAAAAGGGGAAGAAGCCTATTTGGCTGGCCGATCAGATCGGCACAAGCCGCGCCCATATGAGCCGCATTCTCAATAAGAAGTCGCCATTAACAATGGAGTGGGTTCTTAAAATCGCCAAGGCGCTTAAGGTAAAGCCACATGAGATAGCTGGCATCCATATGGATAAGAAAACCGCTAGCACAATTGATGATGTGGCTATGGGCTCTATCATTGGATGGCTTATGGAGTTTAGCTCGGAAGCCAAAATGAAGCTTTCACAGGATGAACTCGGTAAATTGACGACCTATGTTTACAAACAGGCAATTGAAGTACCGCTCAATTTTGATGAAACGCGCTATTTGGCTTATTCATCTATTCAAATAAAAAAACTGCTTAAAGCCTAACCCTAAAGTACGACCCAGTTATACTTAGTCGGCACACACTGTCTTTTATCAGGCAGCTTTCTTGGCTTTGCCCATATCGCGGCATGTTTTTGCACAACGGCGACAGACTTCGGCACAGCGTTTCATGGTTTCGTCATTCATTGCATCACATGATTTAGCGCAAGCTTCGCAGAGTTCAGCGCAGGCATTGCAAACGACTTCATGGAATTCAGAATTGCGTTTCATGAAATTGGCCGAGGTTTGGCAAATTTCGATGCAATCAGTCATGAGTTTTACATGTCGGGCTTCAATATGCTGACCACCTTTGGTCAGACAATGACCAAATAAGGTTTCTTGGCATTCGCGGCTGCAGTCTTCGCAGTTTTCAATGCATACCTGTAAGCTTTCTGGTTTGTTATGCATGGTTTCCCTCCATTTAAATTATTATAGAAAGCTAGGAACCTAAATGTAAAAAAGCGATATTTGTAATACTTCACCCACGTATAAATACCGATATAATGTAGCCCATCTTGCCATTTGAGGAATCACATGAAATCCAATCTTTGTAGAAATTTTATAACAGTTGGTATCGCTGTTATTCTTGCCGCCGGCGCAGGATGGATGGGAGCACGTTATGCTGTTTTGCATCATGAAACGGCTTCTGTGCTTCATGATATGGTTCATACAGGTTTAAATCTTAATGCTGATCAAGAGCAGCGTCTTGCTATTATCGAGCAGAAATATGCGAACGAACGTAAAGATAAGGAAGAAAAAATTCGTACTGCTAATCGCGAGCTTGCGAAAGCTATTGGGGAAGGTCATCAAGATTCATCTCAAGTTGAAACTGCAATCGATCATATTCATGTGGCAATGGGTACGCTTCAAAAACTTACTGTGATGCATGTCTTTGAGATGCGATCAGTATTGACCCCGGAGCAGGCCAAGAAATTTGATGCTGAAGTGGCTGCCGTACTTAACGATGCCAGCCAGTGAACGTGCACAGTAACCCTAGCGATTCAGAACTGGTGGTGCGCTGCCTTGCTGGAGAAAAAGAGGCTTTCGGTTACCTTATGCAGCGGTACAAGGAACAGCTTTATAGGTTTATCCGCCGTTATGCTGGTGATCGCGACGAAGCCTATGATATCCTGCAGGAAAGTTTCCTTGCAGCTTGGCATGGACTTAAACATTATGATCAAAGCAAACCTTTCCCTGCTTGGTTATTCCGTATTGCGCTTAACAAATGCCGTGATTGGTCGCGCCGCCGAACCGTGCGCCGCTGGTTAACACATAGCGATCCTCTCGATGGCTTTGTAGGTTTGGCTCTTATCGATAACAATCCGTTGCCGGATACAGCTACAATTGAAAAACAAGAGCTTCTATTACTTGATCAAGCGATAGCGTCCCTACCTAAAAATTTGAAAGAACCACTTATTCTCACAGCACTTCAGGGTCACACCCATAGTGAGGCAGCTGTTATTCTGAAATTAAGCGCAAAAGCTATTGAAGTACGTGTTTATCGCGCCCGAAAAGCTTTGGCAGAAAAACTTCGATTACTTAATCATAACATTCAAAGCTTAGAAGAATGAATGTATGCCGATTACAAAGCTGACCCGGCGAGGTTCCTCGCCTTGCTGGCGGGTATAATCTGCCGTTTTTCCAATTTCATTGTCATAAGATATGCCAATATAAGGTGCAAACTCACGTTGCAGTTCATAACGCAAACGCAATCCCAGTTCGACGTTTGAGACTCCTGCGCCTATCCCAGTTTGCGAAATATTTTGGGCGGATAAATTAATTTCGGCACGTGGCTGGAGAATAAGCCGTTGAGTTAGATTAAGATCATAAGTTCCTTCAAGCCGTCCCAGCAGCTCACCGCGATTGGAAAGGAAAAATGCACCATTTGTTTCAAACCAATATGGCGCTAATCCTTCTAATCCGATGGTTGCATATGTGCGTACTGGTGTTGGCTTGATATCCTGACGAACACCGGCTTGAAGATCAAAGTAAGGATCGATGGCACGTGAATAAAGCGCTTGCACTTCCCCTGAACTAAGGCCTGAGTTTACACTGCCTTCGCCCTCTGATTTAGCAACAAAGCGATTGATATCACCGCCATACCAAAACTCCCCATCCCAACGATAGCCGTTCTCACCATCACGCACCTGAAATTCAGCTAAGTTGACAATTGTTTTAGAAGTGACGTTTCCACCGTGTTCTTCTCTCAGCTGCGCACGCGCAGCTTCCATCTCTGTTGCCGAGTAAAATCGCTCAGCTGCAAAATCTGCAGGTGGCGCAGGTGGCGGTTCTTGCCCTACTTTTTCACTCTCATCCGCTTTTGGCATTGTCGTTGGTGCCATGTCGCCCATATCATGTTCGCTAGGCATTGCCATGCCATGCATAGAATGATCCATGGTTTCTGCCGAAGCGCGAAAAGAAATCATCCCCAGCAAGGCGGCTAGTAAAACGGCAGTCTTCATGATGGCTCTCCATCCAATGGCCTGACGCTGACAACTCGAAACATACCCGCATGCATATGATAGAGCATATGGCAATGAAACGCCCAATCGCCCGGTGCATCAGCGGTAAGGTCGAAAGTTACTTTGCCACCGGGCAACACATTAACTGTATGTTTGCGTGGGTGCTTGCCTTTCGGCCCTGTCAGAAGTTCAAAGAAATGCCCATGAAGATGGATAGGATGTGACATCATGGAGTCGTTCACTAGGGTAACGCGCACGCGCTCATTGTGGCGAAAAGAAATAGGGTCTTTGACTTCACTAAATTTCTCACCATCAAACGACCACATGAACCGATCCATATTGCCAGTCAGGTGGAGTTCAAGCGAACGTGATGGTGTGCGCGTATCGGGGTTATGATCGAGAGCTTCAAGATCGCGGTAAACCAGAACTTTATGGCCAACATTTTCAAGTCCTTGTCCGGGTTCGCCAGTGCGGTCAACAGGCATGGGTGAGATGGTTTGCACGCCAGGTCCCATTTTTACCTGCGGTGCATTGTCAGGATTTCGCATCGACATATCCATGCCGGACATGTCCATCCCCGACATATCCATTCCGGGCATATCCATGCCGCCCATATCCATGCCCATATCTTTCATGGTCGATAAAGGACGTTGCCGTAAAGGTGGGATAATTGCTGTCATGCCATGGCGCGGTGCAAGCGTGGCGCGCCCCATGCCTGAGCGATCCACCGCTTCGGCTACTAGCGTGTAGGCCTTATCATCCTTCGGCTGCACAATAACGTCATAAGTTTCGGCGACAGAAATTTGAAATTCATCAACCTTGACTGGCTTAACATTCTGTCCGTCTGCCTGCACAACTGACATAGCAAGGCCCGGAATACGGACATTAAAGATCGTCATAGCCGAGGCGTTGATAAAACGCAGTCTCACACGCTCCCCCGGTTTGAATAAGGCTGTCCAATTATCGTTCGGGCCGTAGCCATTAATAAGGAATGTGTAGGTCGAGCCAGTCACATCCGAGATATCGGTTGGATCCATTCGCATTTCCGACCATTCGATACGGTCTTTCAGCGGTTGGTCTTTGCCTTCCAGCAAACTTTCAACGGTTTGTTTCTGATAATTGAAATAACCCGTTCCCATCTTCAGCCGCTTGAAAATCTCATGGGGATGCATAAAGCTGAAATCGGACAGCACAACGACATATTCGCGGTCATAGGCGATAGGATCGTGGCCTTTCGGATCGATCACGATAGGGCCATAATGCCCTTCCTGTTCCTGTAGTCCGGAATGGCTGTGATACCAATAAGTGCCGGATTGCTTGATGGGGAATTCATAAGTGAATGTATCGCCGGGTTTGATACCGGGAAAGCTTAGACCCGGCACGCCATCAAACTGAAACGGTAATAGAATGCCATGCCAGTGTATCGAGGTATCTTCGTCAAGATTATTGGTTACAGCTAAGCGAACATTCTGTCCTTCCTTGAGACGAATTAATGGCCCGGGCACTGTCCCATTGATTGTTACTGCATGGCCCATTTCACCATCAATGTTCCAATGGCTTCGATCAATGCTTAGAGCAATGTCCGTCCCAGACACTACGGGCAATGGCTTGGCAAGACCGCCGGAACCGTTCATAGCCCATGCCGGTATGATATCGGTCAAGGCTATTCCCGCGCCAAGAAGGCTAGCAGTGCGAATAAATTGGCGGCGAGAGACTCTCATCGTTGTGATCCTGAAAGGAAGCGGAGATTGGTTGTGATAGGCAAGTGTAATACATTACGCACTAAGCAGGAAAAACCCTCATAAACCAAAGCTCAAAAAGCCATATGGTTTGCGCCATGAGTGATTTCGCCGCCCAGATAGGCTTGAACGAGAATGATAGCGGCCATGGCAATAAGCAATGCCGCATAAGGTTTTGACTTTGCCATCGGCTTTTTGAGACGCCAAAGTAATAACAAAAGAAAAGGGATGGTCGTGCCCAACCACCGATGAGTTGTTTGAATCCAATTATTATCTGGCGTCGGCATGCCCATGTCTGCCCAACCCAGTATAGCGGCAGCAAGAGCGCCTAATGTAGCCAACGCAAGCAACATTTTGTTGCCTGCGCTGTATATCGGGTTACGGCGAAACCATGCAGCAAATTCCAGAAAAGCTACCGTAAGCGTTAAGGCGATAGGAAAATGAATAACCGCAGGATGCCATGCACCAAGCCAGGCAGTGAGACGGCCCTCGAACGTTTTAGGACGATCCATTCTCATCATCATGCCGCTGTTATTTGCGGTCGGCTATGACATTTCCATGCCTGGCATAGCCTTTTCCATGCCAGGCATATTTTCCGGCATGCCTTCATGGCTGCCATTATGCGCAAAAGCAGGCAAACTCATGAGTAGAAGTGCAACGACGAGAAATATACGCATGCAGTCCCTAGTAGTTTTTGACTTGAAGTTTAACCACGACAGGTTTGCCGCCTTCGTTCTTCAAAGCAAAATGTACCCTATTACCGATCTCTGCGTCTTTTAAAACATCGGCTGACTCCACCTTGAAGGTCATAGTCATAGGAGGCCAGTTTAAAGCGGCGATTGGCCCATGCTGAAGCGTTATGGCGCTTTTGTCCTCATCTATGGCCTTAATAATGCCGTCACCTTCAGCATTTTGCGGTACGGTTGCTGATGCATCAGGCTTATTATGTGCTTCACCCCCATGCGCCAGAACCGGCGTAATACCGGGTGTAAAATAAAGCATAGTGGCCAAAAGAGCAGCAGATAATGTGATTTTCATTTGATACCTCATGCTGAGAACAGAATTGTTATATAGTTCAATACGCGGCTTGCTGGATAATCCCTCAGAGGGAATAAGGGATTCTGCTTAACCGTGCGTATGTATATTTTGGAGGAAGCAAATGAATGATAAAATTGATAAATTGCTAATAAAGCTTTCGCGAGAGCCGCTCGACCATTCCTTAACTGGTCTTGAGAATACCATTATATTTGCTTTAAACAGGTCAAAACAGAACGCTTTCTCTTTTTATGTCTTTGAACCTTTGCAAGTGGCAGTCCTCGGTTTGGCGCTTCTCATGGGTGCGGTAATGGGGGGGATAAATGGCACCTCAAACACTGCTCCCGCAAAATCCATTTTTTTTGCTGCTGAAGAAAAGTTGGCGATTTCAACCATACTTGGGGGCGGATAACGCCCCATTCTTCGCAAGACTGATCATGTGTTGGGTTTTTTAACTATGCCAAGAATAAAAGCTCTCGATAAAAACATCCCTCGGCACATCGGCTTCATTCCTGATGGCAACCGCCGCTGGGCATTCAACCAAGGTTTACACAAACAGGATGGCTATGCGCATGGGATTAGCCCAGGCTTACAAGTATATAAAATGTGCGAGAAATATGGGGTAAAAGAAATTTCTATTTATGGCTTTACTAAAGACAATATTAAGCGACCCTCGATACAGCAAAAGTCATTTAGCAACGCGTGTGTAACTTTTGCTTCTGAAGTAGAAAAACTTGGTGCAGCCTTGCTGGTTGTTGGCGACGACACGTCTGCACATTTTCCAAAATCTCTACTGCGCTTCCGAGTGCGTCAAGGACACGGGATCAAGGTAAATCTTCTGGTTAATTACGGATGGGAATGGGACGTAGCTGGTTTAAAAAATGGAGGATTGCGTTCACAAGAGGTTTCGAGGATCGATATGATAATTCGTTGGGGTGGAGGACGCCGGCTAAGCGGGTTTCTTCCTATACAATCCGTTTATGCCGATTTGTATATCCGCGATGAAAATTGGCCAGATTTTAGGCCAAAGCATTTTGAGGATGCGCTCGCGTGGTATAAAGGCCAGGATAAAACGCTCGGCGGTTAAGGTGTCAAATTAGAGTTTTCAGTTTAGAACGCGAAACGAAAACCAAAGGAAGGGTTATGGAGCATCAACATCACGATCATTCTGCTGCGAAAGCGCCTCAACACGGCTGCTGTCATGGCGATGCCAACTCCCATAAGACAAAGCAAACAGCAACATCGTCTAATGCTGATGGCATTATCTACACTTGTCCAATGCACCCGCAGATACGCCAAATTGGGCCAGGTACTTGCCCGATCTGCGGCATGGCACTGGAACCGGAAGATATCACACAAAGTGACGGCGAAGATGTTGAGCTAAAAGGCATGACACGACGCTTTTGGATTGCAACCGCGCTTTCCATTCCCTTGCTGATTATCAATATGGGGGCGCATATCAGTGACGCCTTGCATAATTTTCTGATGAGCCCGCTCGCTCTGTGGGTGCAATTCATTTTGGCAACGCCGGTGGTGCTATGGTGCGGCTGGCCGTTCTTCGAGCGCTTCTGGCAGTCGGTGAAACATAAAAGCCCTAATATGTTTACACTGATTGGGATGGGCGTCGGCGTCGCATATTTCTATAGCCTGGCGGTTACCCTTATGCCGAAAGCGTTTGCGCATTTACTCGAAGGCACCCAGGCATCGATGAATGTCTATTTCGAGCCTGCCGCCGTCATCACGGCACTCGTACTGCTCGGCCAAGTATTGGAGTTGAAAGCCCGCGCGCAAACCAGCAGCGCTATCAAAGCTTTACTAAAACTCGCGCCCGATACCGCTCGTAAAATCAATCCCGACGGCAGCGAGCAGGATGTGCCGCTTTCAGAAGTGCATGAAGGCGATACGTTGCGTGTGCGGCCCGGTGATAAAATCCCTGTTGACGGTGTTGTGATGGAAGGTTCCAGTTCGGTCGATCAATCCATGATTACCGGCGAGCCGGTGCCAGTAGAGAAAAATCCTGGCGACAAAGTAACGGGCGCAACCATTAACGGCATCGGCAGTTTTATCATGAAGGCCGAGCATGTCGGCAAGAAAACATTACTGTCGCAGATCGTGGACATGGTTGGGAAAGCTCAACGTACCCGCGCGCCAATTCAAAAACTGGCCGATACGGTATCCGGCTATTTTGTGCCTGCGGTGATGTTGGTAGCGATAATCACCGCTCTTGTTTGGTGGTTCTATGGGCCAGAGCCGAAGCTTGGTTACGCCATTTTGAATGCAGTGGCCGTATTGATCATCGCCTGTCCCTGTGCGCTGGGTCTGGCAACGCCGATGGCGATTATGGCGGGCACCGGCAAGGGCGCACATGCCGGTGTGCTGATTAAAAACGCTGAGGTACTGGAAACTTTCGAGAAAGTCGATACATTGATCGTTGATAAGACCGGCACGCTTACCGAAGGTAAGCCAAAGCTGATATCGGTCATTCCCGCTAAAGATTTCGACGACAAAATGGTGCTGGCATTCGCGGCCAGCCTGGAGCGTGGCAGTGAACATCCGTTAGCTGAAGCGATTGTGGAAGGAGCAAAGGCAAAGAATGTGCCGCTATCGCAGAGTAGCGATTTCCAGTCGATAACCGGCAAAGGCGTGAGCGGCACAGTAAATGGTAAGAAAATAGCTCTCGGTAATCTGGCGCTGCTGGAATCGTTGAATATCGACAGTGCCGATATCAAAGGCCAAGCCGATGCTTATCGTGCGCAAGGCCAAACAGTAATGTTTCTGGCTATCGACAGCAAAGCAGCGGGGCTGGTGACGGTTGCCGATCCCATCAAAACCAGCACCGTTGAAGCAATCAAATTATTGAAAGAGGATGGCTTGCGTATCGTCATGCTGACTGGTGACAATAAAACCACTGCCCATGCCGTCGCTAAAAAAGTTGGCATCGATGAAGTGCAGGCCGATGTACTGCCTGACCAGAAAAATGCAGTGGTGCGTGAATTACAGGATCAAGGCCGGAAGGTAGCAATGGCGGGTGATGGCATCAATGATGCACCCGCGCTAGCGCAAGCTAACGTCGGCATTGCGATGGGTACAGGAGCGGACGTGGCAATGGAAAGTGCGGGAATGACTTTAATTCAAGGTGATTTAATGGGCATCGTTCGCGCACGCCATCTAAGCCGCGCGACTATGCGCAATATTCGCCAAAACCTGTTTCTGGCGTTTGCATACAATACGCTGGCGATTCCCATCGCGGCGGGTGTTCTGTATCCCTTCTCCGGAATTCTGCTAAGCCCGATCATTGCCAGTGCTGCAATGGCGCTCAGTTCGGTATCCGTTATTATGAATAGTTTACGATTACGCTCAGTAAGACTCTAAAAATCATATTACTAGCATACGATTAACTACTTACATATCAATTGGAATTCGCTTTTGATAAATGAGTACAATTAGAAATCTCTCCCTAAATGACTAATATCTTAAAATAACGAAGCATTAAGTCGTTGTAAACTATAGCCCTCTATAATGTTGTGTTGTTAAGAAACGGTTGTTGGGTTAAGATACAGATCATGAAATCGCGCTTCGCAAAATTTCTGGCAATGATGCTGGTGGTGACCTTGGTTTTTGGCCAGGGCATGCCCGTCATGGCTATGTCTGCAATGAGCGCGGATCAAATGCCGGCGCAAATGTCGATGAACATGACCGATATGGATATGTCGGCTTCGGATAAAGCAGATTGTTGCGGTCCGTCCGCTACGGATAAAGCCATGAAAGGTGCAGCGTGTGACGCTTGCTGTGCTTCTATGGCTCAAACCGCGATGCTGCCAACACAGTTTCCGGTTCACATGCAGTATGCCGTCGCTTATTCGTATGATCTGACGAACATCACGGCAGCCAGCAAAGCCCTGCCGCCCGAATCTCCTCCTCCCAAGGCCTAATCCCCAAACCGAAAGCCGGATGACGTAACGCCGCTCGCCTTGCGACGTGTATACCAAATCCGCGCATGACTTGGCCTTAAACAACGGATTGCAATGAACACATGCAATCCAGACGAAGGGGATTAACATGACACGCACTCTCAAACTCACCATGCTTGCGTTGCTGGCAATTGCCGGTTTCGCAAACCTTGCACCTGTGTCTGGCTTCGCGGCGACGCAAGGCTATCGC
>JBASWO010000134.1:0-9058 GCA_049276515.1 Alphaproteobacteria bacterium | reverse complement strand
CCGTGATGGCCACTCAGCGCTTGATTCAAAATGTTGTTTCAATCGTTAAACAAGAAGTTTTGCCAAAACCAGCCTATAGCAATCCTAATAAAACAACGCTTGAGGCTGGTCTTTATAGCCCCACCTGTAAGCCTGTTGCGATCAATCGTACTGCCTAATCATAAGAAAGCCGTTTCATGGATTCTGTTAACCAGCCATCTGATAAAGCACCATCTCTTAAGACCGTTGCCGGTCTTTTGGCGGCCATCAATCCTGGCTTTAACAGCGATAAAGCAGGATCAAAACAATTTGCAAAATACTTATCGCAAAGCCAGGCATCTCCTTCTGCTCAGGGACTGTCCCATAGCCAGGCGAGTGCGCGCGCAATTGTAAAAAGCGATGATGAGTTAGCAGACTTGAAGAAATTGGCAAAAGCCCTTCACCGCCTGTTGCAGAATGCTAAAAATGAAGAGCACAGAGCATCAACTCCTCTGCCTCATAAAGCAGAAAAAGTTGAAAAAGAGACCAATGTTGGAGCCGTTGTGCTCACGCCTCATAGCACAAGTTCTACCATGGTTGTTGATGAGGAGGGGCTTGCGACTTGCGTCCAAACAGGCTGTGAACCTTTAGAAGATGTTGCTCTTTCAGATGTTGTTGCTATGACAACAGCTGATGTTGTTTTAGATGAGAAAGAAGAAGTCTCTTCTATTGATTTACTCGCAGCCTTACAGGCTTTGATCATTGTGCTTCAAAAAGAGATGGCGCCACCTCCTCCTCCTGAAGACGGACAGGTGCTTCAGCCCATAGTTGCAAATCTTCCCAGCCCTGTGGATGTAGATTTACCAACTGAAGATATCCTCCTTGAAGGACAAGTTAAAGCAAATGAGAATTTGAATGTTTTAACGCCGGCCCCAGCGCCACAGGATCAGCAAGATAATGGCCTGCCACTTTCTGCAGAACTCTTCACAGATGCCCCCAAGACTGAGGCCCAAACACTTGCTGATCAGGCTCAAACCGACGCCATTTTGAAGAATGTTTTAAAGGATTGTCTGAAACTCGCTGATCTTGTTGCAAAACAAGTAGAGGCTTCTGCAGCCCAGCAGCCAGAGCTTGAGCCGCAGGCTCAGATTACTTTAGACGCTGGTAAAGTGCTGGAAAATAAGATCTCTGATCAATTGACATCGAGCCCTGAATTACGCGCACAAATTAAGTCAGTTGTTGATGATATACGTGCGCAGCTCGCCACGCCAAAGCCTGCGCCAACACAAACAGCTGTTGGTGATCAAGCGGCACTCCCAATTGCTTCAGATAGTGTTGCACCGATTTCGATTGCTAAAAAGAAAGCGCCCGCTGTTCCTGGAATTGAATTGCCAAAAATAATTCCTCAACCAGAAAGTCTAACAAGCTATTTTGTTAAACCAGAAACGGTTGATGGCAAGACAGCTGTGAATGCAAGTTTTGTATCTATGCAAAGCTTTAATGGTGGCAAGAGTGGTGATGCTTCATTGGATTTTGATATGCAGTCCAATGGCCGCAATCCATCCATGGGTGCGCCAACGAACCCTTTAAACAATGCATCTCTGACAGAAGCAACCAACGCGCCGTCTGCAACAACACCTTATAGCTTTGCTAGCCAGCTCTCAGCATCGCGCGCAACACAAGGCGGCACAACTGGTTTGCCAAGTCCTGTCGAGCAAGTGGTTTTGCAATTGCACCGTAATGTCAAAAGCGGCAACGATCAAATGATGTTGCAGCTTAATCCCGCCGAACTTGGCCGCGTCAATATTAAATTGAGTATTGCGCAAGATGGTAAGGTGAAGGGAACTGTGATGGCAGATAATCCTGCTACACTTGATATGCTTCTCAAGGATGTGAGAGGCCTCGAGCGAGCCCTGCAGGACGCAGGTTTGCGCGCCGACCCCGGCAGCTTGCAGTTTAGTCTCAGCGGGCAAGCTCAACAGAACAAAGATCAAGGCAACGGCAAGACATCATCCGGTAAGGGTGAGCCGCAGATGGATGCTGCATTAGAACTTGCCACTGTAGCTGAGACAGAAACCTATTATGTAACACCAGGCCGCGTAAACTTACGGGTCTAAGGAGAGTCCTATGACAACTTCAACAAATCCCGTATCCAATAGCGATCTGCTCAATAATTATGTGCAACAACAGCAACAAGCCGCCGCAGCCGCAGCTGCCGCTGAAAAAGCAAAAAATTCAGCAAACGGAAATATTGCCAGTAACTTCAATACATTCTTGAAGATCCTGACAACACAGCTGACCCATCAAGATCCTACAAATGCAACTGATACCAATCAATTCACCCAGCAGTTGGTGCAGTTCTCACAAGTTGAACAGCAATTAAATACCAACAGCAATTTACAAAAACTCATCAATCTCGCAGCAGGCAATAGCCTCTCAGCCGGCATCGGCTACATTGGTAATTACGTTGAAGCATCAACGCCGAAAGGTGACATAGCACTGCAAGATGGCAAAGCGCATATGGGCTACACATTACCAAGCGCTGCATCCAACGTAACGATCACGATTAAAAATGCTGAAGGTGCTGTCGTACGTACCATGGAAGGACAAGGCGTTAACGGCGTTAATTACGCCACCTGGGATGGTAAGAGTGAAGGTGGTACGCAATTGCCAGATGGCGTCTATACCTTTGAGGTCAAGGCAACGGATAGCAGCAATACGATCCTTGCAGTTACCAATCCTAAGACATTGGCGAAAGTCTCGGCTATTCAAACAGCGAGCGATGGTACCTTGCAGCTTACCTGTGGTGTTCTGGCGGTCTCAAACGCCAACATTGATGCTGTGTATGCTAATGGCTCGCTACCGTCACAAACCTTCACGCCACCCAATAGCTGACTTATTGTTGCGTTATTTTGGTACGCAAAAAGGCAATGGCGTCGGGCGATGACCAATTCACGGCGCCCTCCACGCGGCCAATTTCACGACCCTCTCGATCAATCAGAAAAGTTGTCGGAAGACCGCGGGTTTTAAGCGTGTAGGGTACGCGGCCCGATGTATCGACATAGGCCAATAGATTTTTCAGATTGTGGCGTGTCATAAAAGCTTGAGCGATCGCCGTGCCGTTGCGATCGACATTGAGAGCGATAATATTTAAATCCTTAAAATCAAACTTATCACGCAAAGCGTTAAGGGATGGCATTTCCTCAATGCATGGAGCGCACCAGCTCGCCCATAGATTGAGAAGTATGTAGCGACCACGAAAGCCCTCTAAAGTCTGATTGACGCCCTTTTCATCAACAAAATTAAAGTTGGGGAGAGCCTGGATTGGTGTGGTTGGAGTGAAGTTTTTAGCCAATTCATTGGCATGGCTCTGTGTGGCAAAACCCAAGACGAGCATAAAGACAGTGATTGCGAAAAGCCGTAAAAACATCTTAAATACCTTAAGAAAGTGACGGGATAATTTATGTCAGATCGTGCTCATAAAACGCAAGGCTATGTTTTTCTACTGGTTTTCTTGATGGTAAGTCTTTGCCTTTCTGCGTGCGGAAAAAAACCTGGTAGTGTCAATCCGCCGTTTGGGATTAGTGAAGAAGAATTTCCAGCCACATATCCCGATCCCGCTACTGATCCTCAGCCTCAATAGGAATATACATGACAAGCGCTTTTCATTATCAAGGCGGCGTTTTGTGCGCCGAAAATGTGCCCCTTGATGCTATTGCAAAAGAAGTAGGCACGCCTTGCTATATATATTCAACCAAACAGCTGCAAAAAAACTATGAGGATTTTAAAAGTGCCTTTAAAGGCATGGATATCACGATCTATTACGCCAATAAGGCCAGCCCTAATCAGGCCGTAACACGTACTTTGATCGAATGCGGCGCTGGTGTCGACATCACCTCCGTTGGTGAATTGGAGCGTGCTTTAGCAGCTGGCGCAAAACCCCATAAAATTATTTATTCTGGTGTTGGCAAGAAACGTGAAGAAATCATGGCCGCCCTGCTGGCTGGTGTGCATCAACTGAATGTTGAATCAATTCCTGAATTAAAACAAATCAGTGCTGTAGCTGTTGAGCTTCAAAAAACCGCTTCCATCGCCTTGCGAGTTAATCCAGATGTGGGTGCACGAACTTATAAAAAGACATCGACAGCTGAAACGGGCGTCAAATTTGGTATTGATCATGCGCAGATTGATGAAGCCTTAAAGTTAGCCACACGTTTGCCTGGCCTTGCTTTTAAAGGTTTTACAATTCATCTCGGATCGCACGTGCATGATTATGAGCCTTATCGTGCAGCCTATACAAAAGTTGTTGAATTGGTTCGTGCAACCCGGGCTCAAGGTATTGAGGTATCACGACTTGATTTGGGCGGTGGTGTTACCATTCCTTATGATGGACAAACAGTGGCACCTTTTTCGGAATATGCCGCGATTGTTATGGAATGCATCAAAGATTTGAAGTGTGAAATCTCTTTCGAGCCTGGTCGTCGTCTGGTGGGTGACGCTGGTGTTCTCCTCAGCCGCGTTACCTATGACAAACAAGGTGTCAGCAAAAGATTTTTGATTTTGGATGCAGGCATGAATGATTTAATACGGCCCGCTATGTATGAAGCGCGCCATAGTATTATTCCTCTACGCGAAAGTAAGGTTGCCCCTAAAATCGCTGATGTTGTTGGGCCTGTCTGTGAAACCAGTGATTTATTTGGCATGGATTACAGCTTGCCGGGTATTGAGCAGGGGGATCTCGTGGCGATTTTACAGGCTGGAGCCTATAGCGCGGCTATGGCCTCAACCTATAATGGTCGGCCCCTGATTCCCGAGGTTTTAGTCTCAGAATCACAATTTTCGGTGGTGCGCCGCCGCATACCGGTTGTGGAACAAATAGGCTGGGAAGCTTTGCCGCCTTGGATGGCTTCAGCCTAGTAGGTCAAAAATCCCATATTTGTTGGCTTTTTTGACCCTCTTCTGAGAGGGCGAAGCTTCTCCTATACCCCTTCGCATCTGCGAAGCTAGAATATAAAACTCTTCTTAATCCTAATCCTTTTTTTAGCCTTAATTGGGATACTTCTTATTAAGAATTGCATCCTCGTAACCGCGGGTTACGGGCATGTGCCAGATAGCAGAGTTGGTAATGGCCTCGCGCACAAATCGCGCCCGTAACGTGAAAGAAGCCGGTAGTCCGGGAAGCCTTCAACTCACATTCGCCGCTTACATCGTTGTCGCAGAAAATATACTGAAAGCTTTTGCGCGTCCCTTGATGTTGGCTGGGGCTTTTATAGCTTTATCCTGGTTTGGCATTCTGAATTCTTTTTATCCATGGCCTCACCTTGCGGCCCTGATCCTTTTCACACTCCTTTTCTTTGAAGCTTTAGGTCGCGCGAAACAAAGTTGGCAACCCGCTACTCAATCCCAAGCGCGCCGCCGCGTTGAAGAAGCTAGTCATTTACAACATCGTCCTCTCGATGTGCTTGAAGATCGTCCAGCCTTTGCAAATACCGAACATATGGCTCTATGGCAGGTACATATGCAGCGCGCGCGTGAGCAAACCAAACATCTTCGGTGGCCACGTTGGAAACTCAGTTTTGCTGAGAAAGATCCTTATGCGCTGCGTTTTGCGCTCCTGATTGTTTTAGTCATCGCTGCGATCTCTGGCTGGGGCGCTTTAGGTGGGCGTATGATTGCGGCTATCAATCCAGCTCTTGGCAAGTTGCAATTTATGACCCCTACAATGAATGCCTGGATTACCCCTCCCGACTATACACATTTGCCGCCGATCATGATTGCGACACCAGCAGGAGCACGACACGGCACTAGTACAATCGAAGTACCTGAAGGTAGCACAATCAGTGCACATATGGCTGAGCGTGATGGAGATGTTCCTGTCCTTATCGTCAATGGCGAGGAAGCCGAATTTGCTCATGATGATCATGGTGATTATGGCGTAACTCAAGAGCTACATGGTGGAGATAGCATCAGTATCCGTCGTGGCTGGCAGCAGCTTGGCTCATGGAAAATACGCGTTGTGACAGATAAGGCGCCGCAAATCGCTCTCGTAGAAACGCCAACTGTTACAGAACGTAAAAGTATGAAGCTTTCTTATGAAGCGAATGACGATTACGGCGTCGCTTCAATATCGGTACGTATAACACCTCGCGAATCTTTGCCAGGCGCCCACAATGATCCGATTGAGATCCCGCTCTCATCGCCGAATTCAAAAGAAATCAAGCGTACCAGTTATGAAGATATGACCTCACACCCTTGGGCAGGCTTGCCGGTCCAAGTCCAATTGATTGCAACGGACGAAGCAGGTCATAGAGCTGAAACACAGCCCTCTGATTTTACACTGCCAGAGCGGCTCTTCTTCCATCCTATTGCACGTACGCTGGTTGAGGAGCGTCGCAAACTTCTTGTCACTCCTGATGATACGGGTTTACGGAATGAAGTTGCGAACGTGATGGCGGGCATCTCAGCCCAACCTAATAATTATCGCGGTGACCCCGTTGTTTTAATGGCGTTGCGATCAGGTGCTGTACGATTGGTGCTTGATCACGATAATCAAGCCGCTAAACCTGTCAATGACCTCTTATGGCAAACAGCTGTTCGTGTTGAAGATGGCTCTGTGGGCTTAGCTGAGCAAAATCTAAGACAAGCACAAAAAGAATTAGCCGATGCCTTAGATCGCAATGCATCAGACCAAGAAATTCAGCAAAAAATTGATCGTTTGCATCAGGCTTTAGCACAATATTTATCGCAACTTGCTAACCGCATGGCTGCACGTCCAGGTCCTGTTGAAGATTTTAGTGAGTTCTTCAGTAACCAAAAGAATGTCATGACCCCTCAAGATATTGAACGCATGCTGGATAAAATGCGCACCATGTCATCCGCTGGCGCCCGTGATCAAGCTCGGCAAGAATTAGCGCGCTTACAAAGTATGTTGGAAAACATGCAAACTGAACGCCCTCAGTTTAGCGCCGAGCAAAAAGAGGCTATGCGTCAGTTGATGGCCTTAAAAGAGCTCACCAAGCAGCAACAACAATTGCTGGATAAAACCTTTCAGAATGCACAAACCGGCAACAAGACCGAGAGCCGCAAATTATCGACAGAGCAAAATGAATTGCTCAACAAATTACAAGGCCTCATTGGTAATAAAAAGGGTCAGGATGCCCCAGGTCTTGATCAAGGTGCGAGCGCTATGAAGCGGGCAGGTAGTCAACTACAACAAGGGGCTGCGCAAGGCGCTATTCCTCACCAAAATGACGCGATGAAGGCTCTGCAGCAAGCTATGCAGTCTCTTGTCGATGATTTACGTACCAGCATGATGATGATGCCCATGCCTGGCACAGGTGCTTTTGGCCAGAACGCAGATCCCTTTGGTCGTAATAATGCAGGCGGCCGTGTGGATGATGGGGGCGTTCAGGTTCCTGAACATATGGAAACACGCCGTGTACGCGAAATCCTCAATGAACTGCAACGCAGAGCAGGCGATGTGAACCGCCCACGTCCTGAACGCGAATATATCGATCGTCTTTTACAGAATTTCTAAAGTTTACGGCGCCGTTGTTTTGGCGCCTGCATCTTTTGCGCTACCCTTGCTGCGGTAGTTATCTAAGAAGCTATGGAACATATCAATATCAGCAATCTTCGCCTGCGCCGAAGCTATGTCACGCAGTTGGGCTGTTTTTTCAGGCTGAGTTAGGATACGGAACGTATCATTCTGGTTCGTGCCAACCATCATGGGGCCGTAATCAATGGCCAGCTTATCTAATTCAGTTTGATCTCCGGCCAGTGACAAGGCAATGGCGGCATTGACCAGCCATTCGGCCTGTTGAGGCGTTGCTTTTGTGCCTTCAGGGCCAGCTGGGCCTATGAGGGCGAGAAGCGCTTTTCCTGCTTCATCCCAGCGCTGCGCATGCATAGTGATATCAGCACGGAGTAATTTAGCGGCTTGGCTCGTATTATCTTCTAAGAGCTTGAGAGCATCATCATCCCGGCGCATATCAGCAAAAGCTTTAGCGCGTAACAGAACACGTTCGTTTCTGAGTGTATCAGATAGCCCTTCATCTTTGACATATTCCAAAGCAGCCATAGCTGCTTCTGGCTTGTGATCTAAGAGGCGGATGGCAGCAAGGCGCGAGCTGGTTTTAGCTTTTTCATCACCCTGGAGTTTATTTTTAACAAGGTCTTCTAACAAATCGGCAGCCTGATCGAGAAGATCAATCGCCACAAGACGCTCAGCTAAGTTATGTGTAACGACAATGCCATCTTGGCCCGCTGGCATGAGACCGCGGTATTGTTGGTAAAGCGTCAACGCATCAAGAGGTGTGAGGTTCTTGCCAAGATTGCCGAGGAACACATCATGGAAAATACCTGACATTTCATCGCGAATTTGGGGTGTTAGTGAGCTGTTGGGGTAAAGCATGGTAGCGCGTGATAAAATACCGAGGCCAGCCTTAATGTTTTTAGACTGAATATAAAATTGTCCAAGACGATGCAGAATATCGACTTCGAGATCATCACCACGCCAACCAAAACGTAAAGCCTCAAGGCGGTCGGCAGCTTGTGCTGGTGTGAGCGATCCATTGGAAACACCAAGATCAATAAGAGCTAATTCAGCACGGATTTTATAAAGCCGGTCCCGTGAAGCTTGAGCTTCTTTCCAGGCTGCTTCAGCTGCAGGCCCACGACCAGCTTTAGCGTGTAAAACGCCATGCAAATAAGCCAGGGCCGGATTGATTTCATCACGGTGAGGACCATTTTCCATGCGATCAATCCAGTCCGCAGCTTCTCGGTCTTTGCTCATCGCAAGGGCTGCTTCAATCGCTAGAACAGAGAAGCGCGAATAGAAGGGTTCGGGATAACCATTCAAAATAGTTTCTGTTAGGGCAAATTTCTCCTCGGCGGCAGCCCAGTCACGCAATTCCGCATGAGCAACAGCTTCCCACAATTCAATTTCAGGTTGGCCAGCGAGAACAGGGGATTCTAAAAGTTTAAGTCCTTCGGTGGGGTGGTTGGCTAAAGTCTTAGCAGCGCCAAGGATCGCAATAAAATCAGAATGGGCAATAAGATCTGGAACTTGCTTCGCTAAATAGGTCAAAAGCGCTGATGC